>JBGAVF010000050.1:0-14015 GCA_044228315.1 Bacteroidia bacterium
GTTTCTGTAAATCCTTCTTCCCACCTATTTCAAAAGCCCCCAGTAACATGGGTAAACAAATGAGAATAATAAATTCTGTAATTTTTAAAAATTGTAGCCTAAGCATAACTGTGCCATATTTTCACTAAAAAAGGACTTCTTAAAATTGGTTGTGTATTTAATTCCATACCCCAATTTCAAATAGAATGCATTCAGCGGGATATATATGTTTTCTGTCAAAATAGCCCCAAATGGTTTGTAAAGAACAATAGGTGGAATATATCCCATAAAAATGGAGGAATAAGCAATACGCCCGGCACCAACTTTGAAATCCGTATTTAAACGTAAGCGAAATAACCTGAAGGGTTTATAGTTCAAATGGTAAACAAAACCGCCATATAGCTCATCGTGCCATGAAATAGGAATGAATAAGCCCATATAGTGCTGTACTTTGTTTTTCGAATAAATATTAAATCCAAATGATTCGAAAAAACTGGTGGAAATACCTAAAGTTACAGACATACCCAGTTCATTATAGAACCTTTTTTGAGAATGGCCCTGTTGTGTTGTTAAAAATAGAATTACAATGAAAAGATGTACCCCTCTATTTTTCATTTGAAAAATCGCGTTCGATTTATAATTAATAAAACAAATCTTTTTAAGTTTTCTGCATTGGCAAGTTACAGGATTTATATTTGAGTTTTCTTAAGTTGATTGGGGGCGACTCCGGATACTAAAATTCATCCTCAATTACTGCTGTAAATCAGAATGTGTCTCCGGGTGATTTGTATATTTACGTCATGAAACTTCAAACCAACTACATGGGGCTAACCCTGAGCTCCCCGATCGTAGTGTCGGCCTGTACCCTCTCCGAACAAACCGATGCCATTGAACAAATGGAAGACCACGGAGCCGGAGCCGTGGTGCTGTATTCTCTTTTCGAAGAGCAGATACGTAAAGAGGAGGCCCTGTTCAAAGGCGTGGCTGAAGGCACCCGCTATTCCTTCCCCGAAGCCCAGGAATATTTTCCCGATCTCGACGAATACAATACCGGCTCCGATGAATACCTCGAGAACATACGCCGTGCCAAGAGCCGTGTAAAGATTCCCATCATCGGCAGCCTGAACGGCATCACCCACGAAGGCTGGATCGAGTATGCCAAACTCATGGAAGAAGCCGGTGCCGATGCCATTGAGGTCAATATCTTTTTCATTCCGGCCGACTTACACCTCACCTCCTCCGATGTAGAACTGCGTTATCTGCAGATCATTGAAGCCATTAAAAGCACCGTAAAAATTCCGGTGGCCGTGAAACTGAATCCCTATTTCAGCGCTACCGGCAATATGGCTCTGCGTATGCAGCAGTCGGGTGCCGATGCTTTGGTGCTGTTCAACCGCTTTTACCAGCCCGACTTTGACATACAGGAGCTGGTGATCAAAAACAGCCTGGAATACAGCGCCCCCGGTGAAATACGTTTGCCTTTACTTTGGGTCGCCCTGCTGTATGGAAAAGTGAAACTATCGCTGGCCGCTACCACCGGCGTACAAAGCGCCACCGAAGTAATAAAATACCTGCTGGCCGGAGCCGATGTGGTAATGACGGCTTCCTCACTGTATAAAAACGGCATCCCATACCTCAAAACCCTGAACAAGGAACTTACCGAATGGATGCATGTGATGGGTTTCGACTCGCTCAAGGCATTTAAAGGAAGCATGAGCCAGCTCTACGTTTCCGACCCTACGGCCTACGAACGGGCCAACTACATTCGTATTCTCGAAGGCTCCCGGTAAACGATTGCCTCTTCTTTCCTGTTTCATGATTCTCATCAGTTTCATCTATTTTCCAGCTTAATAAAAGTAAATACATACTTTTATTTAAACAAAGATGGTATCTTTGTGGTCGCAACTTAAAAATACCAACCCATGCTTACCACCGAAGAAAATACCCTGAATGTAACCCTGCTTGAACCCAAGCTGAAACATCCCACCATTTTTGCCCGCTTTGATGCGCTGGAAGACGGACAATCGATCACCCTGTTAAATGATCATGACCCCAAGCCCCTGTACTATCAGTTGCTGGGCGAAAGGGGAAATATATTTACCTGGCAATATCTGGAACAAGGACCTGAATGGTGGAAAGTGACCATTACCCGCAATATGAATGCAGCGAATGAAGAAACCCTGGGTGAAATAGCGGCCAAAGACCTGCGCAAAGCCAAGGTATTTAAAAAATACGGACTCGATTTTTGCTGCGGGGGCAAGCGCACCCTGAAACAAGCCTGTGCCGCCAAAGGTATTGATGTGGTGCAGGTGGAAAAAGAGTTACAGGATGAAGACAAGCTACCCGGCATTCGCCCGCTGCCTTACAACGAATGGGAAGCGGGTTTTCTGTGCGACTTTATTGTAAACACTCATCACACCTATGTAACCAAGAACCTGCCCGATATCCGTTACTACGCCGACAAGGTGTACAAAGTACATGGCATCCACCACCCTGAACTGGCCGAAATCCATAAGCTGGTGGTGGAAAGTCAGGCCGAACTGATGTCGCACATGATGAAGGAAGAGCGCATCCTGTTCCCGTATATAAAAGAACTTTCGAAGGCTACCCGCGGACAGGAATCCGTGCATGCTAACCATTTCGGCAGTGTGCAGAGTCCTATCAATATGATGGAAATGGAACATGAAGTAGTAGGACATAATTTTGAAGAGATACGCCGTATCACAGCAAACTATACCCTGCCTCCCGATGCCTGTGCCAGCTACGGTATGCTGTATCGCATGCTCAATGAGTTTGAAGAAGATCTGCATGTGCATATACATCTCGAAAACAATATTCTCTTTCCGAAAGCCATTCAACTGGAGAAAGAAGCGATTGCGTAACTTTGACGTGTTGCAGGGGGCACACTTGTTGTGCATCCGTTTTCTTTTACTGATAAAATTGTATGTAGTATGCTTAGTCACACCTGTAAAGCGGCCATCAAAGCCGTGATCTTTCTTGCTTCCCGCTTCTCCACCGGCGAACGTGCCGGCATTACCGAAGTGTCTGACTCAATTGAAGAGAACGGACATACCGTAGGCAAAATGATGCAAACCCTTGTGAATGCCGGAGTGATCAACAGTGCCAAGGGGCCAGGTGGTGGATTTTATATTACCAAAGAACAACTGAAGAAACCGGTGATCACTATTATTGATGCTGTGGATGGTAAAGATGTATTTCGTGCCTGTGCCCTGGGATTGAAGAAATGCTCCTCATCCCATCCTTGTCCTGTGCACCATGAGTATAAAAAAGGAAGGGATGCCATTGAGACGTTGTTTCGTAAAACACGCATCCACGACCTTAGTGAGCAGGTAGTCAGCGGCATGGTGCATTTAGCGAATTAATCACGTTTCACCCGTTAGCATTAAATAACATGACCGCTGTCAGGAAATACCCGGCAGCGGTATTTTATTTTTACCTTTGTATGTACTTACTTTACGATGCCCCTTCAGTCGCTGCACTGAATCACTATAATTATCCCGTACTATACTCCCGGCAACCGTCTTTGTCATTCCGAACCCATCCCTTCCTTTTTCATTTATTTTTCTGAACCCCATGCAACACAATCCGTATCACACCTTTCATATACCCGTAATGGGCCTTGCCTTTACCGTAGATTCTCCGGTAAAAGTGGCTCCGTATGGTATCTCATCTGTCATTTCTATTGTAGAAGACAAACTGCTGGAGATGATGCGCAGTTATTATTATCCCTTCACCCAACAGGTGTATTTCCCCATCCCCGAAACGGAAGATGATTTTCGGGCCAAGCGTATTACCGACTACCTCAACCTGGTGAATACGATCGTTCAGGAAAAGGTGGAGAAGATCAAAAAGTCGGCCTTCGAAACTGGCTCCGATATTGTCAAGTATTTTGAGATGCTGCCCGACGACAGCAAGCTGAAACAGATGTACAACTACATGATGAACCATACTGACCCGCTGGTGAAACAGGAGGTGGAAACATACCTGCGTGAACAGATCATCCCCGGGAGTATTGATGTGAACATCATGACCAAGACCGACCGGAATAAATACAACGACGACGGGCAGATCGTGGAGGACCAGTCGGATGCCGTATCGGCACTACGTGGCTATGCCAAGAGCGATCTGGAAAACTCCTCCGTTGTTTTTTCGGCGGGCATGAATCCGCGCCTGTATAATTACCTGGAGAAATGTCCGGAGTTCAATGCCGATGAAAACGGTCAATTCAAAAAGAAGGTCATCATTAAAGTGAGTGATTACCGTTCAGCCCTGATACAAGGAAAATTTCTGGCGAAAAAAGGAATATGGGTGAGCGAGTTCCGCGTGGAGTCGGGATTGAATTGCGGAGGCCATGCATTTGCTACCGACGGATATTTGATGGGACCCATTCTGGAAGAATTCAAATCGAAAAAAGAAGAACTGGTAAATACCTTGTTTGAAATATACAACGCGGCCATCCGTGCCAAAGGCAAGCCAGGATTCAGCGCACCCCACCGGGTGAAACTGACCGCACAGGGCGGTATCGGAACCTATGAAGAGGACTTGTTTTTACGCGAACATTACGGCATAGAAAGCACCGGATGGGGAACCCCGTTTCTCCTGGTGCCCGAGGCAACCACAGTAGATACCGAAACATTGAATTTGCTGAGTAAATCGAAGAAAGAAGATCTGATGCTCAGCTACAATTCACCGCTGGGTGTTCGTTTTCATTACCTGAAAGGCACAAGTTCCGACCTTGAAAAGAAAGAACGTGCCGCGAAAGGAAAACCGGGTAGCCCGTGTACCGAGAAATTTCTGGCATTCAATACCGAGTTTACCGAAGAGCCGATATGCACCGCTTCACACAAATATCAGAAACTGAAAATACAGCATCTGCAATCTCTGCACCTGAGTGAAGAAGAATACCGGAAGCAACTGGCACCGGTGCTGGAGAAAGAATGTTTGTGTGTGGGGCTGAGCAATGCGGCAGCGCATGTGTATGATGTTCCGTTCGTGAAAAAACAGGAAGCGGTAACGGTTTGTCCGGGACCCAACATCGCCAACTTCTCCCGGGTAGTATCGTTACGCACCATGGTGGATCATATTTACGGACGTGCCGATATCATGACAAATCCGGCCCGCGAGCACATGTTCATTACGGAGATCGCGCTGTACATACAATACCTGAAAGAACAACTGGCACAGGACGAAGGAAAAGAACCGGATGCCAAACGGCTGAAGTTCTATCAGGAATACTATAATAACATGATGGACGGAATTGCCTATTACCGGGAACTGGTTTATTCAGGCGCCTTTGATGCCGCTTTTAATGAGGCACTGGATGCACAGGTAAAACAACTGGAATCCATGGATCTCCCGGTGATGGTGAGTGTATCGTGAAGGGGTCGTTTATAAAGTAGCTATTCGATTACAACAGCGTAAACCCCTGCTTCGCCAGGTGGTTGTATTCACTTACGATCTCATCCACAATTTCCTGCACCGGCTGAATACTTTTGATGGTGGCACTGATCTGCCCTATTTCCAGTTCTCCGGCTTCAAGGTCACCTTCAAACATGCCCTTCTTGGCACGGGCCCGCCCCAGCAGTTCTTTTAATTCATCCACACCCGCACAGCGTTCTTCTGCCGCCTTCACTTCTTTGTAAAAGGGATTCTTTAATAAACGTACCGGCGACAGTTTTTTCAATACCAGTTCGGTATCCCCGTCTTTGGCATGGGTAATATATTCCTTGAAGTTTTCGTGGCCCGATGATTCAACGCTGGCAGCAAACCGGCTTCCGATCTGCACCCCGTCGGCACCCAGGGCCATCATGGCCAGCATGGCGCCACCACTCGCAATACCTCCGGCGGCGATGATGGGTATTTGGATGTGCTTGCGCAGTAATGGGATCAGGCACAGGGTGGTGGTCTCTTCCCGTCCGTTGTGTCCGCCTGCCTCAAATCCTTCACCCACAATGGCATCCACTCCGGCTGCAGCAGCTTTCTCGGCAAATTTTAAATTGCTTACCACATGCACCACAGTGATGCCTTTACTTTTTAAGGCCGAAGTATAAGTATCTGGATTACCCGCCGATGTGAATACGATCTTTACCCCTTCTTCAATAACAATATCAATGATCTTATCGATGTCGGGATACAGCATGGGCACATTCACCCCAAAGGGTTTACTTGTAGCTGCCTTGCATTTTTGAATGTGCTCACGCAGCACCTCCGGATACATGCTTCCGGCGCCGATAAGTCCCAGGCATCCGGCATTGGAGGCGGCCGAAGCCAGTCTCCATCCGCTGTTCCATATCATCCCGGCCTGTACAATGGGATATTTTGTATGAAAAAGAGAAGTGATCGACATGTTTTTTTTGAATGGAATTTTACTCTACGATCTCTGCTTTGTAAACAAAGTAGTTGGTTTCACCCTGCCACGGGAAATGACCCATCTTTTCTTTGTACCATAGTTTCACGCGTTTGCCTTCATAGTTCTGCAGGGTATCAATAGCTGCATCCTCTCCGCTTTTCACCGAGAAGGTCCAGATATTGTTCATGATGGTATTGTTCTGTTGCGAAACACCTCCGAGGTTCAGTTCCCCTTCCCAGGTTTTGAATACATACCCTTTTTTCGAGAACTTATACAACAGTCCGGTGCGGCTTCCTTCACTGTAAGTGTAGTTTACAAATGCATAATAACCCAGACCAAAAAAGAGCAGGGCCACCAGCACATATACTAAAATGCGACGTAATACGGTCATGATGAAGAGGTTTTAATTGCTCACGCAAACTTATACAATTCGGGGCATACAGCAGGTGATGCTGCACGGGTCCGTGATAATTATCTTATGCCTCTGCTTTCAGCAGATAGAACATATACTTTTTATATTTGATGAAATTCTCGCCGGTACGCTTGCCACTGAAGTTCTTGGTTTCCAGCTTGTCGAGTTTCTTCTTATAAAAGCGACGGGCCAGTTTCGCCAGCAAGGCAAAGCGGTCTTCCACCAGCATAAATACCAGCTTGTAAGCCGGGAACGCTACTTCCATGGTGAGCTTGTTGGCCAGGTCTACTGTTGGACTAGTTTCCACTGTAATGTCCTGCTTTTTCACGGTTTTCACCGGATACTTTTTCACTACTTCCAGGTATTCATCGAATTTATGGCCACCGCCCAGCAGGCTTTTGTTCTCCGGGTCGGTTTTGAAGAAGTCGCAGATCATGATATGGCCGCCCGGATTCAGGAATGCCAGGGCGTTGGTGAACGACTTATCCATGGGGATGTACTGAAAGCTTTCGCTGAAAAGTATCATGTCGTATTTTTTGGTGGTGACCACCTCTTCAAATTTCGCGTTGAAGATCTCGCTGCGACCGCCCACCAGTGAACGCACATGGTCGGTAAGGATGGTACCCGGCGAAACACAATCCACGGTGTAGCCGCTGTTGAGCAGTTCCAGTGCAAAGCGACCCGAGCCACAGCCTACATCGAGTATGGATTTTACGCCGGCCGGTATATTCGATTTTAAAAATTCGGCATAGTTGATCTGGGCCTGAGTAATGTTACGCACCTCTGAAGCCAAACCATTATTGAACAGGCCGTAGTGCAGGTATTCGGTATCGAGAAAATATTTGAAAACAAGCAAGCCGATTTCAAGACCTACTTCTTTGGAATCAACTTTACGATTGGCTTTTGACATACTATTGAGGGGGTTAAAACGAGGGCAAATTGCGAAATGTTTCGCCGCTTTCAAAATCCGGACCGGAAAGAATGCAGGAGATGAAGAAATTGAACGCTTTCATATTACTCCAGAAGGGCGCACAACCCGTTGCCTGCAAACGGGTTAAACCTGCATCTTGCGCAGCTTGTTCTTACGTCCTACTATTTCGAAATGCCACCGGCTTTACGAATCCAATGGCCTGCCTGTTTCTCAACGTATCGGTTGATGAGTGTGGCCAGCCCAATACAAAATGCAAGCGCCACCAGCGAGGCGGCCAGGTATGAGAAACCGTTGTAACGCACCAGCACGGCTATAATTACACTGCGGCTCACAAACTGATGCACCAGAAACAACGGATACGAGATGGCCCCGAAATACAACAAGAGTTTCCATTCCAGAAAATTCAGCCGGTCGAACATGAGCAGGAACATGAGCAAAAAATAAAACGTCAGGATCACAAAGTATTCGGGAAAGGTGATATAAATATGGCTCATACCGCCGTTTTCGAACGATGACAATTGCATAACATACGCCAGCAGAATACACATTACCCGGAACAGGTTCATGCCTTCGGTACGTATTTTGTAAAAAAGGATGCCGGCCATAAAGAGTGCAAAGTGACTGAGAATAGGTACCCACTTCTGCAATGCCGAAAAGGCATCGGGCCAGTACATTTTAAAGATAAAATTCTGAACCCCGGTAAAGAGGATACCGCCCAGGGCCACGCGTTCAATTCTTCGCATCCCTTTGAAGGCAAACACCCCCAGCATGAACAGGAAGAAGAGTACTTCGTAGGTCATGGTCCAGTACGGCCCATCGAGGTTGGGTCGTTGCAGATAATACTGGAACATGGTAAGATTCGCTCCCAGGTCGAGAATAAAGCTGTGCAGTTCCTCACGGGTATGCACATTATAAAACCAGAAGAGGAACCCGGTAAAGAGCACAGCCGACCAGTAAGCCGGATACAGGCGGGCGATGCGGTTCACCACCAGATTTTTTAGTGTGGCTCCTTCTTTGAACGAGAGCAGCACCACAAAACCACTGAACAGAAAAAAGATGTCGACACCAGTAACCCCGTATTTGAATGGAAACGTGTACGGGGTGAGTAGGGTATAATGAAAACCCACTACCGCCAGGGCTGCAAGTCCCCTGAGGGCATCGAGGGCACCCATGCGTTTTTTCTCGGTTGTTGCCATACGGGTAAAAATAACAATTCCGCGTTGCAAACCATGCAGGATACGTAATACCTGTGCAACAGGCAGAGCATATTGCTGCAATTTGGTTAAATGCCGGCATACAGGGCAGGGCTTTCTTGGTAATTATGGATTTTTTACGCAACTTCGTACTCTTTAACCCATTTAACGTATTCCCTCATGAAGAAGTTTCTTTACATTTTACTCATTGCACTGGTGCCACTGGCTGGTTGTAAAAAGAAAACCACTACCACCACCACGCCACCTACGCCCACACCTACCGGTCCTACCATGAACTACGTAACCTTTACCATTAACGGGTTCGGGCTTGCCAATAAAACATTTACTTTCAGCAAAGACAAGGATAACCTTACACGTTACGAGTACAACCAGAATCCGGACGGTACCAATTATACCAATATCGATTTTGAGCGGGGCGATACGTCTATTCAGGTGCGCTTTGCCGACAAAACCGCCGGTAACAAACCGTTTGTATCGAACTCGGTATACTTCATCTTCACTATTAACGATGCAAGCAACCCCATTGTAGTGACCAGCTTCACCGGTGGGTACAACCTGTCGATATTTACACCTACCAACCTGGTTGAAAATACCACCAGCCATGCTTTCAAAGGCAAGGCCCAGATTGAAGGTACCTTCAGCGGCAACTGCATCGAAGACAATTCGGGACGCAACTATACCCTGAGCGGGGGCGTGATCAAGTTCGACGGTAAGTAAGCACCCTATAAATACATTCCTCAAAAGGCTGCCCGGATCCTGGTCCCGGCAGCTTTTTTTATGCTCAGGGAATGCGGTGGCCGTTTGGTTAAAAAGCTGAAAAGCAGATTCACCTCTTTTGCGTAATTTGCTAACATATTTACGTTTCGTTTGTTATGCAAACAGAAACCCCAACACCGATCCTTATGAATATTGGCATTGTATGTTATCCTACCTTTGGCGGAAGCGGCGTGGTAGCCACTGAATTAGGTATAGCCCTGGCCCGCAGCGGTCATAAAATTCATTTCATCTCATATCAGCAACCGGCCCGTTTCGACTTTTTCAACGAAAACCTTTTTTATCATGAGGTGATGATCTCGAAGTACCCGCTCTTCGATTTCCCTCCGTACGAAACAGCACTTACCAGCAAACTCGTGGATGTGGTATCGTTCGAGAAACTCGACCTGCTGCATGTGCATTATGCCATACCGCATGCCTCGGCAGCCATTATGGCCAAGCAGATCCTGGCACAGAACGGCATTCATATTCCGGTGATCACGACACTTCACGGAACCGATATTACCCTGGTGGGCCGCGATAAAACCTTTGCACCGGTAGTCACCTATTCCATCAATCAAAGCGATGTGGTCACCACCGTTTCTGAATCGCTGCGTCAGGATACCTTCAATCATTTCGACATCAAAAAGGAAATAGATGTGGTTCCCAATTTCATCGACTTCGACCGCTTCAACAAAAAGAAGAAGGACCATTTCCGCAAAGCCATTGCCCCTTTCAATGAGCCCATCATTGCCCATACCTCCAACTTTCGTAAAGTAAAGCGGGTGGAAGATGTGATCCAGATATTCAGCCGTATAGTGAAACAGATGCCGGCCAAGTTGCTGATGATCGGCGACGGTCCGGAACGTGCCAATGCCGAAGCCTTGTGCCGTGAACTGGGCACCTGCGATCATGTGCGGTTCCTGGGCAAGCAGGAGGCTATTGAAGAGATACTGAGTGTGTGCGATCTGTTTTTACTCACTTCTGAAAATGAAAGTTTCGGACTGGCTGCTTTGGAGGCAATGGCCTGCGAGGTGCCGGTGATATCCACCAACTCGGGCGGGATACCGGAGGTGAATGTACAGGGTGTTACCGGGTTCCTTAGTAACGTAGGCGATATTGATGAGATGGCTGCCAATGCCCTGCGATTACTCAGCAACCCGGAAATGCTGATGCAGTTCAAAGCCAATGCCAGCAGCCGGGCCCGTCAGTTCGACATCAAAAACATCATGCCAATGTACGTGGCCCTGTACGAAAAAGCCATGAGCCTGAGCGCCACGTCAGTGAACCACTAAGCGGTGATTACATCTCCCCATCGGCAATACGGCACATCATATTCAGCATCAATAAGGTATCGGCATACCGCTCCCGGGTGTAGTCAACAAACCGCACTTCCGGTTCGTCGTGCGCATTGGGTGAGCCGGCATCCATCCGGGCAAACGCCTCGTTAAAACAACTCTCGGTAAAGGTCATATCGGTATCGGCATTCACCAGAAACACCACCCGGTTGAGGGGCATACGGTTTACCAACTGATTGATCTCATACTGACATCCTTTAAAGTTTTTACTGAACGAGCGCAGATCCATCAGCACTACTTCGCTGGTATTCACCAGGGCCGCCAGTACATGCTTCCATGTATTGTAGCGGCAAAAAAATTCGTGGATGCGGTACGTGGCATCGAAATCGCGGGTGGTATCGGCCCGTTGGGTTTTCGCTTCAATGGTTTTCTCATCATCGCAAAAGGCAGCATCCATTTTCCCCGACAGAAATGTCACCACCTCATGCGGGTCGATGGTGGAGGTGGCCAGATCGGGACCCGATATCATCTGCACCGGTCCGTAAAAACGCCAGTGCTTGGTGATATGCTCGAGCAAATTGCGGCTTTTGGCCTCCAGTGCAAACACCCGTAACAACAACAGTCGCTTCATAGGCGGTGCCTTGTACAGTTTGCGCAGCAGAAAGAAAAGAAACAGGGAGGTGATCTTAAAAAACAAAAAAGGTACCATGCCATAATACACCGCCATGGGGTCGGTCGACTCGAGAAACACGGAATAAAAAGCCAGGTGAATAATGAGTATGGCATCGATCATGAAGGTTTGATCGGTGATGAGTTTGCGGTTGTAGAAAAAACGGGCCGAACGCACCACCAGGAATCCCGCAACGAATGAAAACAACAGCACCACCAGCATAAGTGCCGCCAGGGCGGCCTGCCCGCCTCCGGTGATATGCATCCAGTCGGCCAGTAGCTGCAGGTGGTTGCCTGTAGTGAAGTATTGCAGAATAAGGGTAGTGATAAAAAAGGCTACGATGGTGATGGCCGTGACGGTGAAACTGCTGCCCCGTATTGAACGCATCAGCAGCAGCATCACCAGCAGGGTAGGCATCAGGTTATACATTACAATGGGCGAAAATTGACGTAAAAAACTCACCGTTTTGTCGGAAGCCGTTTCATAAATATATAACGTGATGCCTGCATTTAACAGCACGTATGCGATAAAAAAGCCCAGGCGTTGCATTCGGCTGGAGGCAATGGTAACCATGCTGGCCAGCACCAGTGGCCATGTAAAAATGAGGATTAAAAAGATGAGACGGGGGGTGGAGAGAGAAAGGCCTGAAATGCCGGCAAATATCCGGGCCATGGCCCAGGCTGCTACCCCAAATGAAATGATATATACGATCCAGTTCAGGCCCAGCAGTTCCTTGAGTTTATAAAACGAACGGTTCTCAGTGTAGTGCAATTCATCCGACTTCAGCATGGTGAATAACGGCGTTTGTGCCGACGTTGCGGGGGCCGTTGTGTCATCCGTACGCATGGTTTTGGAGGCATACCCCATCCCTTTGATCAGTTTCTTACGGTACAGGTAGTTGATAAAAAAAGCAAGCGGCACAGCCAGCAAGGCCGCGTTGATGAGTAAGAGGGCAATAGCCGCACCCAGGGTTCTGTCGGTGATCATTACAGTAGTTGTTGCTTGGCTCAAAGGTAATAGGAAATGGTGAATGGTAGGTGGTACTTCGTGCTTTGGCATTGGTAAAACGTAAAGCGTGAAGAGAAGGATTGTGAATAGGTCGTAGCTGAATGTCTTGTTACAACCTCTGCGTTCTCTGCGCGCTTTGCGAGAATTTACCATTGCCAGTTAAATAGAGTCAATTCTCTTTCCTTCAAAATCGCTATAGTAGCCTTCGGGATTTCATTCGTGTATTCGCAGCTAAACATCTTAAACAAAGTCGCCATGAATTCACGAATTATTGTTGATGAAGAGAATTGGCAGATGGTATTTTGGGCTTTCGTTAATATTCTGGCGTTCGTGAAACATGAAACGTAAAGTGTGAAGAGAAGGATTGTGAATAGGTAGTAGCTGAATGTCTTGTTACAACCAATGTGCTATCTGCATGAAATATCTCATCGCGCTTCGAGGCAGGTTGCTTCTAAAATAGAAGTTAAAGGAAGTTGAGAAGTCCGCAACCTATTCTTTTATTCGTACCATTGCACAGGGGTCACTTCCTCTGCCAACTACCCATGAAAAACAATATCAAATCCTTTCTGGCCGCTTTTGTTTGGAGTGTGATGCTTCCTATGAACTCAAACAGCCAGATCTCCATTTCCAATGTGTCTGAAATTGCGAAGATAAAAAGCGGAACAACCTATGTTGTTATGAAAGACCCTGAATCGGAAAAGGCGAAGGCCTATGTGGATGCATTAAAAAGCAGCTGGACCATTTCCAAAATTGAATTTATTAAATACGCTGATATAAGCAATTACCTGGCGCCTGAAAACTCATTTTTAACAATCGGTGGCTATGAGACCAATGTGCAATTCATTGATCTGTATGAAAACGGGAGTTCAAAAAAAGGGATCAATTATTCCAACACCCATTTATATCTTGAACTGTGGACATGTAACGCTAAATTCTTTCAGGGTAAAAAGAAGAAATCAACGTTCGGGAATATGGATAAGATACAGGTGGCACGCATTGAACTTTATACAGATTTTATAACCTTGTTCGATCCTGACAAAATTTTCCAGACAGAGTATGACGGCAACGGGCATATACGCAACTGGGGCCCCGGCATATTAAAAAACTACATTCAATGCTTAATGAGTTTCTTAACCAAGGGCGAAAACCACAGCCTGTATGCAGGAATATATAATGCCAAGGAAATGAAGAATCTAAAGAAAGAGGTGCTGTATGTGCCGGATTATGTGCTGATCAAATTCAATAAATTCACCGGTGACGAATCAAAGCGACATGATGAAAAGGACCTATTTGGTGGCTATAAACTCAAATACACCATGCTAACCACCGATGCATTGAACCGGAAAATTCTCGAAGACAAAACCGGATTCTATTATCTCA
>JBGAVF010000051.1:0-8757 GCA_044228315.1 Bacteroidia bacterium
CTGCAAAACAATGGACATGCCCCGTATAACTTTATTTCACTGAATCATACCCTGGTGCCAACGGATGCCGATGCAAAACACCGTGATTTTTCAATTTATTATGGCAATAGCGGATATCTTGAAATTGAAGTGAAAAATCTGACACACATGTTCATACGAGGTGGTAAGGAAAACTTTTTCACCATGGGTGAGAAAGGGGAAGTGGCCATTCCAGGAAGTACTTTTCATGGTTTGCTTCGAAACATAACAGAGATTATAAGTTACGGTAAATTCGGCTTTTACAACAACAAAAAACTACATCATAGAAAAAGAGGTACTAGCCACATTCCGCGAAGAGCCATTGGTTTCCTCAAGCACACCACTGAAGGATATCGAATTTTCGAAAGTGATGAAAAATATAGACCATTATATTCTTGTAGCGATTATAATGACGAATTTACATACGTTTTAAATTACAAGAATGAAAAATTATGGATAGAATTGTTCTCCGGCAAAATGGGAAAAAATAATTTTGAAATTCCATATAGCGCAGGAAAGAAAAACTATGAGATTCCGGATGATGTGATTAAGAATTATAAAGCAGATGATAACCGAACTATTTCACGGGCGATGAGTAAAATACTTGAGCTTGCCTGTAAGGATAAAATCACGGACGAATTCATTTGGAATTATTACAAAGAGGAACATGAAGAGGTACCATTCATTGGTATACCTGTTTGGTATGAATTGGATACAGACGGGGCAATACCAAAAGTTAGAAGTATTGGTCATTGCCGGAATTACCGGGTTCCGTATGCATGGGAGATCGGGGATTTTAATCATCTTCCGGAGGAAATCAATCCGAACAACCCTGAGCTTTCGAATATTATTGACATAGCCACCTCGCTCTTCGGGAATGATAATTCGAATACAGATTGCCCCGGGAAGGTTTTTGTGGAAGAAATGGTTATTGAAAGCAGTTCCGGATTTGTGGAAGATGCATTGCAAATACTGGCAACCCCCAAACCAACAGCCTACCAGCTTTATCTGGAACAAAAGGGGGCAGATCCGGCTACATGGGATACAAAAAATGCAAAGATCCGGGGGTACAAACAGTATTGGCACAGGAATACAGAAAACACAAATGATACCGAGCAAAACTGGAAAAAGAAAACATTTAGTTTTAGTGAGGAGGAGGCACATTTAATATTCGGAGATGAAGTTAGGAATTATGGTCAATGGAGAAATAACAAATTAAATGTTGAAGGAAAGTATGAGAAATTTCCTCCCGAAATCCAGATGAAATTGAAGGCCATGGCATTCAAGGAAAACACAAAACTACAATTTACAATAGCCAGGGTACTAAGGCCCAACGCAACATTTAAGGGCAGGATTCGATTTGATAATCTTACCGATGTAGAATTGGGTGCCTTGCTTTTTGCGCTTACCTTAAAGAAGGAATGTAAACATAAAATTGGTATGGGCAAACCTATTGGGTTGGGTAGTATTGAAATAAAGAGCAGGCTTACACTTATTGACCGTAAGGCTCGTTATGAAAAGATCTTTAACGATAAAGGCGAATGGGAATTGCCTGTTGTGGATAATAAAGCTCCGGAGGATTTAATTA
This sequence comes from Bacteroidia bacterium, assembly GCA_044228315.1. Lineage (GTDB taxonomy): Bacteria > Bacteroidota > Bacteroidia > UKL13-3 > UKL13-3 > CAINMV01. The sequence goes on from JBGAVF010000051.1 coordinate 1,607, forward strand.
AAAAATTCAAAGATTATATAATTACCCAACTTACTCTTTTAAAATCTGATGATTTAAAAAACAAGGAAGGTATAAATGTCACCGATTTTGATGCCTTGGTGCGAATCCAGGAACTATACCGCATGCTTAAATATAATGAAGAAGAAATCTCTACTGACGAATGGCTTAAAAAAACATCGTACATGAAACTGGATAGTAAGGAAAATAAAAGCCGGTATCCGCTACACACACCGGATAAAATTTAAACTTAAACATACATCTAAACCAACTATATATGAAATATTTCTTACCTGTAATTGCATCCGTTTGTTTTTTGGTATTCAGTTCCGGAAAAACGCCCCCGGCAGATTCTTTGAAAACGGAAGATGAACAAACAAAGATGGCGAGGGATTATTATGAATACTCGAAAAAAATACAGGATGAGACGAAGCGACAAATAGATTGTCATTTCAATGAGACGAGATCAATGTTTGTTGTGTTTGGAGCATTTGCAACCATAATTTCTATTCTGGGTACTATTTATGCGTTTAACTCAAGTAAAAGGGTTGAAAAAATGCTGGAGGAAAACGAAAAAATAGTAAAGCGTATAAAGGAAACTGAAACCTGGAGTGTGAACCTGCGGGAAAATGCCAAAGTATTACTCCTTTGCAGGAATGCAGATAATATTTCAGATGAGCTGAAATGTGTACTGAATAAGGATAACTTCAATAAATTAAATACCGAAGAAACAGAGACACTGGATGGGAACTATCCGTATGAAATTTTATTTGTTGATGATGAACAGGTTGGCAGTGAAATAGGAAAGATGTACGCGTTCACTGATGATGTGATGGAGAAAAAATTATCGGGACTTCTGGCAAGACATCCCAGGGCATTTGTTTTTTATTTCGGAAAAGCCAGGTTGAATCTTAATGATGTACGGATTTCTATAGCTACTCAGTATTCACAGGTTTATGGTAACCTAATGAATGCGATTAAGGTTCGGGATATTATTTACTCGAAAAAAAATTGAACGAATAGTATGCCACTTACACTCATAGGTCCTCTTTCCTTTCAAACGGTTACGGCAACCTATACCGTAGAAAATGGCTTTTTACTTAATCGCTACAAGGGTACGGTATTGAAAGGGTGGCTATTTGATGAGAGATTAAAAGACAGAACATTTTTTAAAGCACACAATGATTTTAAAAACGGGTTGCCAGTAGTGCCGAAGTATAAGGTACCACCGGAATACATTGCTTTAAAATACATGTATAATAATCAGCAACTTTTTGCTGAAGGGAGTGAATTTAAAATGGAAGTTACCCTGGTTGGGAATGGAATGGGTCTCTTACCGGAGTGGATTCAATGGCTTGAGACCATGCCCGAAATCCCCATTGCGAACGGCAAGGTGGCTTTAAACAGCCCCTTACAAGTTTCCGGTGTTCAAACCGGCCTTGACTTACTTCAAAAAATTCCGGCCGGCTGTCATTTACTCACGTTGAATTTCCTTACACCGGCTGAATTAAAAGTTAATGATGCACCCTATTTAGGCAAAACATTGCCTTTCCAACTGCTTGCCAAAGCAGCTATGGAACGATTGCGGTTACTGAACTTTTATTATGCTCCCGGAAATATTACCCGTGAGGAACTGGATACCACTATTTGGCTTGATGAGGCAACTAAAGATATAGTAATAAAAAATACTGATCTGGTAGCAGATTCATCCCTTTTCCGCAATAAAGAAGACATGGATAAGCACCGGAAATTGATTCCCGGATTGGTTGGCGCTATTCAGTATGAAGGGGATATTGACCCATGGCTTCCCTTGATATATGCTGCACAAAAGGTGAACATCGGTCACTTAGCAGCCTGGGGCAAGGGGCAATTTATATTTAATGTCAGGTAACCCTACATATAATGATATTCTTAATTATGCCTTGCTAAACAGAGCCTGGCTGGATGTAAAAGCCAAAGGCACCCTGGGTGGAATTGACGGACAGGATATTGACAATTTTGCGTTAAATGCGGAAAAAAATTTAAACGATATTATTTTTGATTTAAAAAATGAGCAGTGGAAGCCTTATCCGTATCAAAAAATATCAATACCCAAGTCGGATGGTACACTGCGGACATTGGGTATGCTTACTGTTAAGGACAAAATTGTACAAGGTGCATTAAAAGAGATTATTGAGCCTTTATTCGAGCCATCTTTCCTCGATTGCAGTTATGCTTACCGTCACGACAAAGGCCATGTAAAAGCCGTTAAACGCATTGTACACGTTCTTAAAAGCTCAAAACCGGAATGGATTATTAGTTGTGATATTAAAAATTTCTTCGATACACTGGATCACTCAATTCTTGAGAGATTGATAAAGGAGCGTTTACATGATGAGAAGCTTCTTCATTTGGTGAAGCTGTCCTACATTATGGGCAGGGTTGATAAAAAAGGGAACTGGATTGAGAGCAACTCCGGTGTTCCCCAAGGCGGAATTCTTTCACCGTTATTCTCCAATATTTATTTGAATCATTTTGACCATGCCATTACCACCGGAAGTGTGCAACTGGTGCGCTATGCCGATGATTTTATATTGCTTTGTACGAACAAGACGGAGGCAGAGGCGGTTTTAACCAAAACCTTCAATGTAATTGAACATGAGTTAAAATTAACGCTTAAAAAGGAATTTGAGATAACTGAAGTGAAAAATGGATTTACATTTCTTGGCATCACATTCAACCTGAAAGGAATTGGTGTTGCGGAGAAGAAGCTTGAAAGCATGAGTGGAGGCCTTAATAAGTTACCGCTTCTTCAAAATGAATCATTGCATATTAAATTACAGGAGAAAATACGAGGGTACCACAATTACTACGGTCGGCTGTTACCCGATTCAGAGCTGTATAAAATTGATGAAGTAATTTTCAAGTCACTTGGTGACCGGATTCTTAAAAACTATCAATCAAAACAGATTAGCAAGGCACTTGTAAAAAAAATACTTTCAGGTATTGAATATCTTTCAGTACAATTTAAGAAGGAGGTTTTTAAAAGAGTAAAATCCGAATTCTTAAAATACACCAGTAAGCCGGAAATAGAATCAGGCAAATCACGAAAAATTCCACTGGAGGTACTACATCGTAAAAGAGAATATCAGGATTTGCAAAGCCAGGGCATGGATTTGGTAATAGTGCGGCAGGGTAGTTTTTTATCAAAAACAAAGGATAAAATTACTGTAAAGCATTCCGGTAAAATTATTACAGAGGTGAATGCAACAAATCTGAGGGCCATATCAATAGCAAGTAATGGTATAATTATCACCAGTAATTTAATTGAGTTCTGTATGGAACACAATATTGCCATCGATTTTTTTGATTTTAAAGGAACTCCGTATGCTAAAATCCATGCTTCCATTCAAAATTCCATCGAAACAGGACTTCACCAGATTATGGGTTTAAAAAATGGGAAAGCGGAAGCATTTTGTAAAATCCTTGTACAATCCAAAATTTACAACCAAACAGCATATATTAAATACCATTCAAAATACCGGAAGTATTTGTCGAAAGAATGGGATGCAATTTTAGCAGAAGCCATTTCAAAAATGGATGTGATTGCCCTATCCATTAAAAACCTGGTTTACACATCAATTGAAGATTTGCGGGGGAAACTACTTGCCGCCGAAGGCAGAGCTGCCTCCTGTTACTGGGGAATAGTGGAATTACTAATTAAACACAAAATCCCGTCATTTACCGGAAGGGAACGGAAAGGGGCGGGTGATTTGTTTAATTCCATGCTTAATTACGGGTACTCCATAATGTATGCAAGGCTTTGGTCGTGCATAATACGCAGTGGTTTAAATCCTGGAATTAGTTACATGCATGTAGAGCAAATAAATAAGCCAACGCTGGTGTATGATTTAATTGAACAATTCAGGGTTCAGGCCGTGGAAAAACCATTGATAGCCATGTGTATTAAGGAATTTGGATTAAAAATTGACGCCACCGGCTACCTAACCGAGGATACAAAAAGAAGGGTAGTGGAAAAAGTGCTGGAACGAATGAATACCTTTGAAATGTTTCGTGGAAAAGAAATGAGACTCATTGATATTTTTCAGCAGCAAACTGACGATTTTTGCAAGTATATTTCAGGCGAGATCAAAACATATAAGCCGTATTTAATGAAATGGTAATAAATGAGAGCACCGCCACTTAAAAATCCTTTTGTAATTGCTTATGATATTCATAGTAACAAAAAGCGGCTCAAAGTCTCGGAAATGCTGGAGAAATATGGAAACCGAGCCAATAAAAGTGTTTTTGAATGTTTGCTCACACCTACCGAAGAAAGGAAACTAAAGGAGTACGTTTTTAAAATGATAAATAGTAAAACGGATAGTGTGCTTTTTTATAAACTATGTAAGTACTGTTATTCAGCTGAGTGGAAAACAGGTGTACAGCAAAATGAAGAAAGTATTACCATTGTATAAGTTGTTGCGAACTTTTATGTTTTATGTAATCAGCTGAGGATCAAATGTTAAATAAAAAAGTAATATAAGTTTGCTTTCTCGTATTTTTCGCAAACAATGTTCTTTGACTTTTTGGCAATTGGATTTGCGAAGAATTCAAAAATCAGCTTTTACTGCGTGTTGATTGATAGTTGATTATATATTACCATAAGGTAAATGCTCGAAGAAGGTGTTTTTTACAATGAATTGCATGTTGTTGCGATGTTTATAAATCATGTAAATTACTGGTATTGAAAAGGGTACGTGTAAATAATTATAATTGGCAGTAAATTGAAGGTGAAGAAATTGGGAATTTGCGAAGATTTGGGCCTTGTCTTCCGAAACCCTTGTTAGCAGGCACCTGTGATACTTTTGGTGATAAACTTAAAATATAAGTACCTTTGAAAAGCATTGGGGAGGCTGTCTCCAGAATTATTGAGCATGTTCGCATGGCTTAAACAGCAATATACAGCCAACTTGGCATATTGTATCCTCCAGAATTATTGAGCATGTTCGCATGGCTTAAACACCCTGCGGAAGACACACCGAAGCCGAGCCATAGTACTCCAGAATTATTGAGCATGTTCGCATGGCTTAAACACTGTTTATTGGACTAGTTTCTGTACTTGTCCTTAACCTCTCCAGAATTATTGAGCATGTTCGCATGGCTTAAACTCTTCGATCTCATTTACACGAATTATCTTTTGTCTCCAGAATTATTGAGCATGTTCGCATGGCTTAAACGATTTTTCTGCAGGCGAACCACGTTCGCGGCAGATCTCCAGAATTATTGAGCATGTTCGCATGGCTTAAACTAATAAGATCACAAAATGAACTAATAGCTAGGCCTCCAGAATTATTGAGCATGTTCGCATGGCTTAAACACATTTCCCATAATACCATTCCGCGCATAGGATCTCCAGAATTATTGAGCATGTTCGCATGGCTTAAACCTTTGTTGCTAAATAACAGTTCGCCTCTATGGTTCTCCAGAATTATTGAGCATGTTCGCATGGCTTAAACACTTTTAACATAATCGATACATTTAAGGTTTAAAACTCCAGAATTATTGAGCATGTTCGCATGGCTTAAACTCAGCAACGTCATATCCAAGATTATTAAAATGACTCCAGAATTATTGAGCATGTTCGCATGGCTTAAACCCTTTAAGCACGAAATTCAGTCCGGCAAAACCGCTCCAGAATTATTGAGCATGTTCGCATGGCTTAAACTAAACTTAGAAACAACTTCTCCGACCTGTATGACTCCAGAATTATTGAGCATGTTCGCATGGCCTAAACCCACAAATAAATTTTTTTCATTGGCCTTCTGTTTCTCCAGAATTATAACTCATGTTCGCATGGCTTAAACGAGCACCAAGCCTTTTCATCATTTCTTCCTTGATTCTTCGGTATTATAAAACATGTTCGCATGGCTTAAACGAAATATTTTTTGCAAATTTAATTGCTTCCTCTACGCTCCAGAATTAAAGAGCATGTTCGCATGGCCTAAACAATTTACCTTCAGTAGGTCCTGGCCGGCAATAGAGCACCAGAATTAAAGAGCATGTTCGCATGGCCTAAACAAATTAGGGAGGTGGCTTAACGAAATGTAGATTAATCTCCAGAATTAAAGAGCATGTTCGCATGGCCTAAACAATATTACAAACCTGTCCTTAAAAGGATTCGGTGACTCCAGAATTAAAGAGCATGTTCGCATGGCTTAAACGATCTGGTAATGGAAGCATTTGGCTTACATTGTTGCTCCAGAAATAAAGAGCATGTTCGCATGGCTTAAACTTTTCTTGGCAGTTGTATACAACACAGCTTTTCTGACTCCAGAATAATAACCCATGTTCGCATGGCTTAAACTAGATTATATCGTCTGTTTCAATATCTTGTTTTATCTCCAGAATTATAAAACATGTTCGCATGGCTAAATAAAAAGGATGCTAAAAGAAGAACATCCCCAAATTCACAAAAATGAAATTTTAAGGTTTTTATAGTTTTTAGAATTTGTACAATTTTATATAATTGTTTTCTTAAACATTACTAATCTATGGAATTTCAAGTTTTATCGTACAACATCTCACTGAACAAGCAAATGATGCTGGAAATTGACGCACCGGAAGGCGACAAGAAAAAAACACAAATGGCTTTTGTGGGGGAATGGGAAATTGTATGTCATGGCAAAAATGCGCCCCGTGGCTACGCGGAACAACTCACCATCATTGGTGTTAAGCCGGGGATCACAGTGCCTGAGCAACTTTATACCAGCGCTTCGATCTCTACCGTTTTTGTCAACTCGGCTATGTATGCAGCATGTATCGATATGCTTCGCAGCGGTAATCGCGTATATGCTGTGATCAACAAAAACGAACCGAGTTATATACGGATCAAAGAAACAGCGATAGCTGCTCCTATCTCATAAGCGACAGGACAGTCTTCAGTTTCCGGATCAGCGTTAATTATTTACAACGGCTCAACCCGTCTTTGGCAGAGGCATCGTCGGGGCGGTTGAGTAATGCCTTTTCAAAAAGGAGTTTGGCTTCACCGGCCCGGCCCAGATTGAGGTAGGTCCAGCCCAGCATGTGGTTCGCATCATAATCGAACGGGTACATATTCACAACCAGTTCAAAGTACTTCACAGCCACATCGTATTTCTTCACCGAATAATAAT
>JBGAVF010000051.1:8801-13931 GCA_044228315.1 Bacteroidia bacterium
TTTCAGATACGCCTTATCATACAACTTGGCGGCATTGGCTACGGCAATATACCCGAGTCGTGCTTCCACACTGAACTTGCGCAGGTCGCAGGCTTTCTGGTAATACTCAAGGGCGGAACTGTAATTGTGGGCCCCGTAATACAACCAGCCCATACGCAAATTAGCCTCGTACACATCTGCTTTGTACACTTTCTGTAAATCGGCAATGGCAGCGGTATAGTTGCCTTTTGCTTCATTGCTGTAACTTGATGTATACGCACTCTGAACCTGTTCGGACGTTTGGGCCCCGGCAATACCTGCTATAAACAACAGGAATGCAATGCATAATGATTTTAAAATTTCCATGAGAGAGAAGTGGTTATTGAATGTTGATGAAATGTTTCGGTAGTGGTACCCCACCGTATTTTTTGCTCGTTACAATAATTAAGAGTGAGGGTAAGTTTTTTAGCCATTAAAATATATATACTGCCTCCGGCTTTGAATTTCTTGGTATCGATATCGTTGAATAAATACATGCCATCATTTTCCAGCAGCATATCATACTGACGGAAGGTGGCATTCGCTTCAAGCCAGATATTTTTATACACCTTCACTCCGGCGATCTGTGTAAACACAGCGGCCTTCCCGAAGGCTCCCCGGCTGATGCTATAGAGGTTTGTGTTGCCCAACGGGTACAGGGTGATCTCTGCATCGTATTGCCGGTAAACAGAATCGCTGATGGTACCGGTGTGAAACATGGCTTTAAAGTGTACATACGGCATGGTATACGTAACGCCGGCGAATCCCATTTTGTTGTGGTACGTATAATTATTGAACGGTGTAAAGATGTAATGAAACCCGCCACTGAAGGAAAGTTTTCCGGTCACTGCAAAAATAAGTTTGCCGTAATATTCTTTTTGGGCGATCACAATGTTTGAACTGTCTTTTACAGCCAGCATCTGGGTTTCACTAATGGTTTGATTGAACCAGGCGACCGATTGCTGCAACTCCAGCCGATACCCTAAGTGTATATTGGCACCAAGGCTCGCATACTGTCCATTACCCCGTATAGCCAGCATCGGGATCTTATAACTGTAGGTGGTATTCACCGAGGCAATGCCAACGCGTTTTAGCTTTTCATAATCACGGGTTACCGGGGGTAACTTGCTTCCATAAAAGCGGGTGGCGTTTGCATTATTGAGGTACAGGTTGTTGAGATACACATAATACAATACATCGGTGTTGTTACGATCCCGGGCATATACTTTTTCATACTGTGTGAGGCTCTCGCTGAAATTGCCGAGCATAAAAGCGGCGTACCCGGTACGCATACGCAGGTAGGGAATGTCGATCTCGTTATCGAGTTGCGATTTTCCATAACGAAGCAGTTCTTTCCAGTGTCCTGTAGTATACAAAGAGTACGAACGCGCATCGGCCTTTTGTTCCGCCTCGCTTTGCTGTGCCATCAGTAGGTGGGTGCAAAAGAGTATGACGAAGAAATATATTATCCTTTTGAACTGCATTGTGCGTGTATGGTTTTGCCGGCAAGGGTGATGGAAAATGAAGTTATTTTCTTCTGTGCAATTTCAATTACAGATTCTGACTTGCTAAACCGGGAAGAGAAGTATTGTAACGACTGACGGCTACGGATGGTCACCGCATCGGAAAATACGTCGGCAGCATCGCGGCTGTTCTCCGATTCATACAGCAGTTTGCGGAAAATATAGAACGGGGCTATCAGGTCCTGAAGCCATTTTCCGGCATTGTTATTACTAAGCTGTAACGGAAATTGATCCCGGGTTATAATGTCGGCTTCGGTGGTAAGACAAATTTTGTAGGCACTTATATAAAAGTAATACAGCAGGCTGTTGCGGTCACCAAGGAAAGAGATAAAATAGAACAGGCTGTTTTGTTTTCTGAAATAGGCGATGGACTTGGTTTGATAGCAATACAGGTAGTTGTAATTGTACGCATCGGTAAAAACTTCCCAGGTAGTGGTTTCATATCCCGGAGCCGAAACATCCATTCGTAAACCGGGCAGGAATTCGAAGGCCCCCGATACATTTTCATTCACCTCCACATTACTTACCATTTCGGTTTCCTTTGGTGTCTGGAAAACCGCCAGTTGTGTATTCGCATGTTGGGAAGTACGGTACGAAGCAAAAGGATAGGCCATGGTTTTACTGCCCACATACGGTGTGCTCTGTACCTGAAAATGGAGATGCGGTTCGGGAGACCGGCCCGAATTGCCGCAGGCGGCCACCACATCGCCTTGCTTCACATAATCACCGGCTTTTACACGGAAGGAGTTTTTCTTCAGATGGCTCATTTTGGTGTATACCCCTTCCGCATGTTTTATCACAATAGTATTTCCCCAGTTTTGAAGCTGGTTGATCTTGCCGATCTCGTTGTCTTCAATATGATCGATCACCTCACACACATAGCCATTGGCAGGAGCCAGCACCGGCTTGTTATAACAATAAAAGTTTTCGGCCTTGAGGGCAAAGTGGGTATAGGTTTTCATCTCCGAATCCACAATAACGAAGTCGAGGGCTTTGCTCCAGTCCCCTTTGTGGGTGATGTCGCCATCGTACCCCTGCGACACGATCCATTGCCCCAGAAAAGGCAGTTGCAACGGCACAAAGTTTTCATGCACCTTACGATCCCGACCGCTGATGTAATTGTACAGATTTTTCTCGGGGGAATAATACTGCACCGGTGTAAGCACTACCCGGCCCGGCGAACGACGAATGGAAAGAAAAAATACCATTACAATGGTGACAAAGCAAAAGGGAAGTGTGTAAACAGGGAGCTGAAACAAGGCCGTGACTTTACCAAGGGCGATGCAGATGATAAATGTAACAGGCACACACACAACGGCCCAAATATAGGAATGCAGGGAAGGGATCACGAAAAAACTGCCGATGGCTACCGAGATCATTAAAAAGTTGACGACCATGAGGTAGGCGTTCAGCCCTCCGTCGTAGGCATGCACAATACTGTTGAAAAGCACCGATGCCCCGAAGCCAATAATGAGCAGTGAGGTGGCGATACGACTGTGAAAAACGAGCCCGGTAAAAATGATGATACCGGCAAGAACATTATCCTGAAAAAAGATAGAACTGAGCGATTTAAAGAAGATGAGAATGAGGGGATGCAAAGGCAGGTTCTCGAAGAAGAGCATGAAACGCAACAGGGGTTCATCACCGAAGGAATAAATTTCATTGATCCAGTAAATGTTGCGTGAGGTAAGGGCAATGGCTTCAAATTCGCGCGATACCAGTATGGCCAGCCAGAAGCACAGAATAAAGGGAATGACAAGAAAAGGCAAACCGTATTTGCCCAGCAGGTTCCATAGCACACCTGAGAAAACAACGGTGAGAAGCACCAGCAGTATGAGCAACAACCAGAACGCCATACCCGGGTTGTAAAAGGTACCCATTCCAATACCCATCATGAGTCCGTTGAAAGTGAACAGTCCTTTTTGTTTATCGGTGTTACCGATGCCTGTGAACCGAACGAAGATAATGGCAGCGATGGTGGCGATAAGTCCGGAAAGCCCGGCAAACGGTTTAAAAAAAGTAACGACCAGCAATACGGCACCGAGTAGGCGACTGTTGGAGAAGAACAGTATTGCATAGCTGTGCAATATTTCTTCAGCAACGTCGGTGATATATTTTTTTATCGCAGGCAAGGTGTGGGTCATTTTTTCAGGTGTTCTGGCATCACCTCCAATGCTTCTAAATATTCCAGGGTTTCTGCTTTCCGGATAACATGGGTTCGGCCCTGTGTATCGATGAGTACCACATTGGGACGCATGGCAATAAACTGCATCCATTGGGTCATATTATAGGCGCCCACTTTATGCACCACCACATGATCGCCCCGGTTCAGCAATGGCAGGTTCACACAGTCACGCACTACATCAATATTCATACAGAGGGGGCCGTACATTACCGTTTCTTCATTTACTGATGCGGTTTCCTGTGCCGGACTAATGGCATGGTCATACCAGAAAGAGGTAAACATAATATTCACACCAAAATCCATGATGGTGGCTTTGCGGCCGTCGCTTAACTTTTTATTGGCCAGCACTGTGCCCAGCAGGTAGCCGGCATCGTCGATGAGCACACGCCCGCTTTCAAGCATCAGCATGGGCAATTCATCGGCTTTGAAGCCATAGCTGAGTATGGCTGATGTAATAACTTCGGCAAACTCATCCACGGTAGGTGTAGGTACCAGCCCTATGGCTCCCTTCAGTGTGTTGGCACTGGGAAAACCGCCCCCGAGGTCGATATATTTTATGGTGCTATTCAGTTCCGTTTTACATTGTGTGGCCAGTTTGCACAGTTTGGTTGCCGCCACACCGTATGCTGCGGTACTGAGCATATAGGTGCCAATATGGGCATGAAGTCCGGTGAGCTGTAAAACATCCGATTCATGAATCTTTTGAAGGGCTGCCCAGGCTTGTCCGTTTTCATAATTAAAACCAAAACGATCCCATACGGGATAAATGCCGGTATCCATATTCACCCGTATGGCTACACGTGCCTTTTTGCCTGCTTCGGTGCATACATCCATGAGCGTGTACAACTCTTCGAAATGATCGATATGAAGCAGTGAATCATTTTCGATGGCCAGTTTCATTTCATCCCGGTGCTTATCGGGGCCGTTAAAAATGATCTGATGACCGGGCACGCCATTATTCAGTGCTTTCCGGTATTCAAACCCGCTCACTACCTCGGCCCAGCTTCCTTCCTGATGAAAGATGCGGCAAATGGCATTGTTGTAGTGGGTTTTATAACTCCAGGCAAACTGCACCCGCGGGTACCGCGTAGAAAAGGCCCGTACAGCCGCCTGATAGTTACGTCGTATCTTTTGTTCACTCAACACAAACAGCGGACTGCCATAGTTCGTGATGAGCTGTTTAACCGGTACATCATCAATATGTGTTACCGGTTCGAATTCACTTTGCTGGGTGCCTGATTTTTCCATCATGCCGGCACTCATTTTCTTCAGATAGGGGCGTTCATATTTTAATTTTGTCATGGTAAACGGGTATTCGTTAGTTAAATCAAATCAATGGCTACAGCCCTTGGCATCTTCCTGTGGTTTACAATTGTCCGAATGCACTGAATTGCTGGAACCGGG
>JBGAVF010000052.1:0-13720 GCA_044228315.1 Bacteroidia bacterium
GTATACGTTCCGGTGTTGTTATAGATATGCTCACGGATGGTACGAATAGCTGTATCGAATTTAATGAACGGTCCATCGCCCCAGTTGATCCAGTATACCTCACGGTTCGACAATCCACCACTGTTCGGGTTACGTGTTTTGTCATTCCAGTAGTCGTACGGATCATACGGTGGTTGAGGCGGCAGTCTTCTCCACCAGTAGCGGATATCGATGGTAGGCTTCACAGCTTCTCCCTGACAGAAGATGGTATCGTTGATACCGAAATCTATTTTATTACCTACGATGATCACGCGTGGTGAACTACGCGGACAAGTATCAATATTGGTGATAGTAAGGTCAACCACCCATTTGCCCGGTGCGGTAAATGTAAAGCGGGCACATGGCGTAGAGTCTTTGGTAGTGGTGTCGATACGTTGAATAACTTTGGTAAGTACACTGTTAATCATTTTGTAACAGAATGTAGTATCAATAGTTACCCTGCGGGTGAATGAAGTGGTAATGTCCTGGGCGGCTGATGTATCCGACTTGTAATTTCCACTGGCTACATATTGCTTGATCACCCAACGCAAACGTTTGTAAGTTGGATTGCGGTAAATGGTATCGGTGATGTAGAAGGATGTATCGGATGGACGGCCGAAGATATTCGGTTTGCCTGGTTTGTCGAGGTAGAAGTTCCAGGTAGCCGATAACATGGATGACTGATAACCGGTAGTAGCATCCGGGCAGAAGTTGTCACTTTCCCATACGCAGTATTTCGGTTTGGCGCCGATGTTATTATCCTGTCCGGCCTGCAATTCTTTATACTGAATGGAGTTATGGTACCAGAAGGTATCACGACAAGCATAACATACAGCGGTTCCGCCCGGTATGGCTGCAAGGGCTGTGGCTTTCTGGGCAGGTGAATAATAATTCATTATGCGGCTGTCATCCTGTTTGGCATAGGCCGGGAAGGCCGTAGTATTCGGATGAGCTGCACGGCAGGCGGCCTTTTGAGCCTGGGTGGTGAATGGACAACGCTCCCAGGTACAACCGGTCCAGTATACCCACACACTGTCGTTCAATCCCATAATGGCACTATCGCAACCATTCTGAACTACCAAACCAATGGTGATATTTCCGGATGGGTCGCAGAATGAAGTATACTGTTTGGTATAATCTTTCTTAAAGGTGTGACCGGCCAGACTGAAGTTGATAGGTGTGTTACCGGTGTAGGTACATCCGTACGCACTTACCGGAGGTGGGAAGATGAGTGGATTAAACGCCGTTTGTGGGGTAAAGTTATTGATACCGCAGGCCGAGTCGAAGTTGAGCCACACAAACTGGTTGGCACATCCCGGCTCATCACGCTGCCATTTGATACGTACCTTACGGCCGTCGTTTCCATCGCTCAAACATTGTTGTCCCTGGAATTCAAGGTCAATCGAATTTTGTGCTTTTGGTGGTTGCAATGCCAGACTCAGCTGGGCCGTATCGCCACAACCTGTTTTCAGATCCACGAGGTAAAGTTTCACAGTATAGCATTTTTCTTCACCCGGTGTATACCAGTGTTTCGGCAATGAGTCCATACTGAAGTTACAGTTTTTATTGGTGTTCATTGTATCTGAAATACGGTATGCGAATTTGGCCGGATTGGTAATAGGGTCACTGTAGGTGGTACAAGGAAGCGCCTTACCGAGGTCATCAAAATCCCACAAACGAAGCACCGTAGGTGCTGCTACTGTATTCGGTGAGATGATGGAATCCTGTCCGTTACGTTTTTTCGCAGCGGTATCGCCCTGGCAATAGGTTGATATATTGGTAAAGTAAACCGTATCCTTAATATGGCACTGGTAGCGGTTTTTAACGCAGATCCCTTTGGCCGGACTCTGAATATTCGCATGAGGTCCCCATACTTTTACATACACCGAGTCAGTTTTCGAACAGATCACCGTGGTTCCGTTCGGCATATATACGGTAACTGTTACTTTCGGCCAGTAAATACCGCAATCCGAGAACTGGTGGTCTTTCACCCAAAGGATAGGGTCCTGAGGAAGATTCGGGTAAGTGTTCTGTGGTCCGCTGTTCGGGTCATTAAAGTTATACGCTGATTTGAAAATGTAGGTAGGGTGAATCGGTTCAGGCACCTTAAAGGTAAAGTTGTTGTCTTTGTAACAGGCACTGTCCGAGTCGCCCCAAACACCGGTATGGGTTACTTTGAAGTCGGCCGGAGCGTAAATATTATCAGCACCACGCTTCAGAGTATATGTTCCCTGGCAGCCGTTGGAGTCGGTAACCGTTAATGTGATATTGAAAGGTCCCATCTTGTTTTTATACATGTGGGAGAAAGTGGTCCATTTCGGATCGTTCACGCTGTAACCAGTGTAGGTAGTTCCGTCACCAAAATCCCAGGTGAAGGATTTCATACGTCCCGGACGCGCGGCCCATGACGAAAGAATATCAAGAGATGTATTGGTGAATGTTACCGGAGTGGAGTCGCACTTGATAGTGTAGGCCGAAGTAAATGAAATGTCAATTTTTCCGCCTACGGTGATATAGTTGGGTATCACTTTGGTGGCACGGCAACCATTCTCATCAATGATCTCAATAGTAACGGTATACGATTTCGGAATACCATTCGGACCACCGGCTACATACGTATTGTAGGTATGGCTGGTGTTGAGCGGAGCGGCCGGTGCACCGGTAGAAATGTCCTGAGAACCGTCTCCGTAAAGGATACGGCGCTGAACGATCTTCGCACCGGAAGAGCTTGGGGTTGAATTGTCCTTGAAATTGAAAACGTTACCGGCTTCGCACTGAGGATTCGGTGATGTAGTGGATACATCGGGAACCGGCAAAGGGAACACTTTCAGCGGTGCGCTGAGGGTACAATTCACCTTGCTGCCGTTGGCACATGTAATGGTAACCTTCACCGTGTAACCGGTAGTATTCACATTTACATACGTATGGCAGGCCGTGTTGGTTGTGGTGGTAGTGGTGGAGGTATCACCAAAATCCCATTCGAACTTGGTTGGATTACAGCCTGCCGGAGCGTTGGCCGTAAAGCAGGTAGGAGTGTTCAAGCAGCCTTTGCCTCCATTATTGTCGATAATGGAACACTGGGCCGAAACTCTTGAAACCCCGAAAATAAGGCTGACGAGCAGCAGAAAACTGCGCACGTAGCTGCTGAAGTAAGAGTGCTTCATAACGGTGTGTTGATTTGAGTTGGTAAACATATTTAATTTAATTGTCATTTGCAAAGTGAATATCGGTCTAAATGTTAACGTATCAGGCTTATATAACCGGATTTCTGATGGGTCTCGGTGTCGTCGGGTTGACGGTAAGTAATATAGTACCGGTAATTTCCCGGACTGCATTCGGTGCCGTTGTTGAACATTTTTCCATTCCAGAATTCATACTGATGCGCTGTTTCAAATACCTTATTGCCCCGTTCATCCACAATGATCAGCTGCCATTCCTTTAAATCGGCTGCCGGAATTTCGAATACATCGTTGATGCCATCTCCGTTCGGAGTAAACACATTCGGAACCGGTGTGTTGAAATAATTCCTGTATCGTGCATTGGTCACGGTCATCTCAAAGGTATCACTGCATCCGTTGCGGTTAATCGCGATCAGTTTCACCGGATACTGGCGCACCGATGCCGAGGTAAAGGCATGTTCGATCGTTTTCTTTGCTTCGGTCAGGTAATCGCCTCCGTCGCCAAACAGCCAGCGGTAAGCTATGGCATTCTCTGACAGGTTTTCAAAAGCATTGAGGTTTGCTTCCGAGATATAGGCACGATAACGGGCCTCCGACTTGTTATACACCTCAAACGACAAGCCGATGAGTTCCTCATTCTGACGTTTTACGGAAATGCGGTAGGTGCCGGCTTTTGTATACTTATACGGAAACACAAAGCGACCTTTCGGAAGGGCTACCGAATATCCGTCGCCTGTATAGAGCATGCAGTTTTCATCACCGATATTTACCCGTATTGGCAGGATGTCGTTCACGCAAAGGTTTTTGGCATCAATGCCCAGGGTGCGGGTTGTGTTGTTGCTGCCCGGTGTAACATATCCGTTGTTGCCCCCAGCCGATGTATTGTCAGGCTTTTGCGAGTCCGGATTCCGGCCCGATGGGTTGTTTCCGGTTTCACCGGAGGTGGTTGTTGAGCTTTGAGTTCCCGGGTCAGTGGAAGGATTCCCGGTGTCGGATGTATTTTGAGGGGAAGTGGCATCCTGTTTCTTTTCCGGTTTTCCGGTTTTATTACCGGTACTGATACCCTCTGCGGGTTTGGTGTCCGATGTTTCAGAGGTAGATTGTTCAGTTATGGATTTTTCATGTGCTGCATTCTTCAACACATGTACCGGGCTGAAAACAAGCCATGCGGTAAGCGCAGAAACGGCCAGGACCACAGTACCTATAAATACCGGTTGGGTAAACCAGGGTTTATGAAGGCCTTTCTCCACAGCATCCCAGGCGGAAGGAGGCGGGGTTTCTTCATAATTCTGAAGCAGGTCTTTATAGTCGTTATCTGACATTTTCTTTTTTTACTATTTCCTGAAGAAGGACCCGGGCTCTCGATAACTGGGATTTGGAAGTGGATTCCGAAATCCCGAGCTGTTCTGCGATCTCTGCATGGGTATAGCCTTCTACTATATACAAATTAAATACGGTTCGGTATCCCAGGGCCAGTTTCTGAAGCGCCATCATCAGCTCTTTCGAATGCACCATCTGCTCTGCCTCATTGGCAACCAGGGGTTCGGAATGTATGCTGCTGTCCAGCCTTTCTTCAAATTTCCGCTTGTTCTTGCGGAGGGCTTCCAGGGCTGTATTTACAAATACCCTGCGCATCCATCCTTCAAATACACCATCGAACCGGTACATGTGAATGCGGGAGAATACTTTTATAAATCCATCCTGCAACACATCCTGGGCTTCCTCTCTCGATGGCATATAGCGCAAACACAGGGCATACATTCTGGGACTAAACCTTTCATAGAGCGTTTTCTGGCATTTTTTGTCGTTTGCCATGCATCCATGTATCAATTTCTCTATCTCTTCAGGAAGCATGATGTGAGACAATTTATATAATGATGCCGTTCTGTGGGGTTAGGTTGCAAGGCTTTGAAAGATTTTTTCAGCTTTTCCGTGAAAAAGGGGCAGAATTTTAAAAGACAGCCTTTCAGTCCTTTGTTTTCGGGGTTAGTGGCAGGGTTTTACTGGCTCCGGGATCCAGGGTTACCACTTCATCGTAGATTTTGAATGCTATGCCGGTGGCACCGGTATTAACCACATCGATACCGGCTTCCGAAACAGCTATCTTCAGTATACCGCCCCGAAAACGGATTGTGAAACTATAGGATTTCCATTGTTCAGGAGTATACGGACGGAAGGAGAGGGCCCCATTCTTCACCCGCATGCCGGCAAATCCCTGTACAATACTCATCCAGGTTCCGGCCATGCTGGTAATATGGCATCCGTCTTCGGTATCGTTATTGTAATCGTCAAGGTCGAGGCGGCTCGTGCGCAAATACATTTCGTAGGCTTTTTCCCGGTCGCCGATACGGCAGGCCAGAATATTATGTACACAAGGACTCAGGGAACTTTCATGCACCGTGCGTGGCTCGTAAAACCGGAAGTTACGCTCAATGGCAGGCAGGTCGAAATTTTCTTCAAAGAAATAGATCCCCTGAAGCACATCCGCCTGCTTTATAAAGCAACTTCTTAA
This sequence comes from Bacteroidia bacterium, assembly GCA_044228315.1. Classification (GTDB taxonomy): domain Bacteria; phylum Bacteroidota; class Bacteroidia; order UKL13-3; family UKL13-3; genus CAINMV01. The sequence continues at coordinate 5,710 of JBGAVF010000052.1, forward strand.
AATGCGGTCCCAGCTCCATTTCTGGTTCAGGGGCCGTTCCGAAGCCGGAAGGTCATGCACAAGGATCTGTACTTTGTCCATATAGCCATCCTGTTGAAGAATGATATCCATTTTCACATCGTACGGGAAGTACATGTTTTCCTCGATTTTTTTCCAGAAGCCGGTTTCTTCGGCGGCCTTCAGGCCGGTGGTTTGCTGAATGCGTGCAAAAGCTTCCGGAGCCGATGCCTTCACTTTATTAATACACTCGGCAGCGTAACGCAGGCACCATACGGCGATATAATTGGTGTACCAGTTGTTGTTTACGTTGTTCTCGTATTCATTGGGCCCTGTAACACCCAGCATCACAAATTTCTGGCGGGCCTCACTCCAGGTGATCCGCTGGGACCAGAAACGGGCAATACCAATGAGAACTTCTAGTCCGGCCTCTTCGAGGTATTGCTCATCCCCGGTATAGCTGATGTAATTGGCAATGGCATAGGCGATGGCCCCGTTGCGGTGTATCTCTTCAAAAGTGATCTCCCATTCGTTATGGCACTCTTCTCCGTTCATGGTAACCATTGGGTACAAAGCGGCCCCGTTCGAAAAGCCCAGTTTTGCAGCATTTTCAATGGCCTTGCCAAGCTGTCGGTAACGGTACAACAGGAGTTGACGCGAAACCTTCGGTTCCGCATTCGAGAGGTAAAACGGAATGCAATAGGCTTCGGTATCCCAATACGTGCTGCCTCCGTATTTTTCACCGGTAAAACCTTTCGGGCCAATATTCAGTCGTTCGTCTTCACCGGTATAGGTTTGATGCAACTGAAAGATATTGAAACGGATGCCCTGCTGTGCAGCAATATCTCCTTCAATAGTAATATCACTGCCTTTCCACCGGCGTTCCCAGGCGTGTTGCTGTTCCATCAGCAAGGTTTCGAATCCCTTCGCTGTAATTGTATCGAGGTACTTCCGGGTTTCAGCCAGCAACGACTCCTTGCTGTAATGCATGCTGCTGAGGTTTGCCGCGTATTTGTAAAGGGTATAACACTGGTTCTCTTTGGCATTCACCAGCAGTTCACAACCGGCATATTTTTCCCGAACCACTTCTTTCATGGTTGCTTGCAGCGGACGGTTGTTTTCAAACAACCGGGAATCCACGCCGGTGCATACCTCGAAACCGGTTTTCTTAGTACGGGCGGTTACAAAGGCCCTGTTCTGCACCGACTCCTCATACACCCGGTCCCAGAATTTCTCATCGTAATTGCTGTCGGCATTTTTTATATCGGCATCGGCAAAGGAAAGAAAGGTGATGTTCCCGCTGAAATTCAGCGGGGTGATACTGTATTTCACAACCCCGGCCTCATCGTCGGCCATGCTGCAGAAGCGGATGCTGTCGATCTGTACTTTTCGTCCGCTTTTCATCGTAACCGCGCAGGTTCGCGAAAGGGTTCCGTCTTTCATATTCAGCACCCGGCGGAATCCTTCTACCGATGCGGCCTGGTTCAGGTCCAGAATCTCCCCGTCGATACTGATATGAATACCGATCCAGTTGCATGCATTGAGTACTTTGGCAAAGTATTCGGGATACCCGTTCTTCCACCAGCCCACCCGGGTTTTGTCGGGATAATACACCCCGGCAACATAGCTTCCTGCAAGGGTATGGCCGGTAAACTGCTCCTCAAAGTTCCCGCGTTGCCCCATGCGGCCATTGCCCAAACTCATCAGGCTTTCAGTTATCTGATTGTATTCCGGATGCCAGCCTTCTTCAATAATGCACCAGGGATCGTGAGTGATATAATTTTTCATGGAATTCGTGTTACTAAAGGATTCAACGGTTTCAGTACAAACCGCAATTTTAACAAAAAAATGCGGTGTACATCGTCGGAATTAACGCACAATATTTATTTAAACAGAATGGTTATGCACAAATTTTCTAAAAATAAATTTCATCTTTGTTCAGGTATTGATGAATCTTGCCTTTCAATTAACAGCCAATAATATGCAAGTTGCCGAACTCGAAAAAATAGCCTCACAGGTACGCCGGGATATAGTGCGTATGGTACATGGTGCCAAATCAGGTCATCCGGGCGGATCCCTGGGTTGCGCCGATTATGTTGTGGCCCTGTATTTCGGGATCATGAATCACAACCCTGCCTTCCATATGGACGCGAAGAATGAAGATGTGTTCTTTCTTTCCAACGGACATGTATCGCCGCTTCTGTACAGTGTGCTCGCCCGCAGCGGCTATTTTGATGTGAAGGAACTGAGTACATTCCGTCGGCTCAACTCGCGTTTGCAAGGCCATCCCGCCACCCATGAAAAACTTCCCGGTGTGCGTATCGCCACCGGTTCGCTGGGGCAGGGACTGAGTGTATCGGTAGGTGCGGCACTCACCAAAAAGCTCAACAACGATACTCACCTCGTATATACCCTTTGCGGGGATGGGGAATTGCAGGAAGGACAAAACTGGGAAGCCATCATGTTCGCTGCCAAGCAAAAAGTGGATAACCTCATTCTGGCCGTTGACGATAACGGGCAGCAGATCGACGGAAGCACGAAAAGCATCATGGGTGATTACCCGCTGGAAGATAAATTCCGTGCCTTTGGCTGGGATGTATATTCCATGAACGGGAATAATATGCAGGAAATCATGGATACCATGCAGGCCGTGAAGCAAAACACGGGTAAAGGAAAGCCCATAGTTGTGGTGATGAAGACCGAGATGGGCATGGGTGTTGATTTTATGATGGGATCCCACAAATGGCACGGCATTGCCCCAAGTGATGACGACCTGCAGAAAGCTCTGGCTCAGTTGCCGGAAACCCTGGGCGACTATGCCTCATAAAACAGATCGTACGTTTTTACGTTAACTGAACTATACTTGAAAAAATACTTCGTATTCTTTTGCGTCCTTTGGGCGGTTCACTCCATCGCTCAGCCGGTGAAGAGACCCTCGCCCGATCCGAACAAGCCGGTAGATACTCGTGCGGAAAATCCAAAAACAAGAACCCGTATTCTTTTTCTGTTCGATGCCAGCAACAGTATGTATGCCAAGCTCGATAACGACAACCGCATCAACTCGGCTAAAAAGGTGCTTACCCGTATCATCGACAGCCTGCAATACCAGCCTTCGGTGGAACTGGGGTTGCGCGTATTCGGTCACCGTAGCCCAATGAATGTGCGCGACTGTAAAGACACCAAACTGGAGGTGCCTTTTGCCAAAGCCAACCACAAACAGATCACCGATTTCATTAAAACGATAAAACCGAAAGGGACCACACCTATCGCGTATTCGCTCCTGCAATCGGCCGATGATTTTCCGGTGGAAGCCGGTGTTCGCAATATCATTGTGCTCATCACCGACGGGATTGAAGAATGCGGAGGCGATCCGTGCAGTGTATCGGAAGCCTTGCAGCGCAAAGGCATTATTCTGAAGCCCTTCATCATTGGTATCGGCAGCAATGAGGATTTCAAAAAAGCATTCGATTGTGTGGGGCGCTACTTCGATGCCAACACCGAAGAAAGTTTGCAGAACGTGCTGAATGTGGTGATCTCCCAGGCCATCAACGCCACCACGGCACAGGTGAACCTCATGGATATTTATAACAAACCTACCGAAACCAATGTGGGGATGACGTTCTACGACAATTACACGGGCCGTGTGCTGTACAATTATGTGCATACCATCAACGACCGGGGCAATCCGGATACCCTGGTGCTCGACCCGGCCTACCATTACAACCTGGTGGTACATACCTTGCCTGAAGTAACCAAAAACGATATTGAAGTAACCGCCGGAAAACATACAACCATCGGTCTGGACGCCCCGCAAGGAGATATTCTTTTAAAAGTCGACGGGGTAACAGCCTACAACAGCCTTCAGGCCATTGTGCGGCAGAATGGTATGACAAAAACCATCAATGTACAAAATTTCAACACATCACTTAAATACCTTGTGGGGAAATACGATCTGGAAATTCTATCCTATCCGCGTATTTACCTGAAAGAAGTAGTGGTAGACCAGAGCCGCACCACCACCGTGAATATTCCGCAGCCGGGCAAACTTAGTGTGCAGAGCGATCAGGATATTTACGGGGATATTTATTACTGGAACAATAACAAACTGGAATGGGTGCTGAAACTTCCGTTAAATACCCGAAGGGAAGTATATACGCTGCAGCCCGGCAGTTATAAAATTGTGTATCGCAACAAAACAGCCAACAAAGCAGTGTATACCTTCGAACGCGACTTCACCATCAACAGCGGCAGCGCCGTGAATGTGATTTTGTAAATAAAAAAGTCTTAACAAGAGGAAAGAAGATCAGCCATTACAACGGGAGATCAATACGCCCGTTCATCGCGTTTCTCCATATAATTCACAAACGCTTTATTCACTACCTTATTACCACCCGGTGTAGGATAGTCGCCGGTGAAGTACCAGTCGCCGGTATGTCCCGGACAAGCCTTATGCAGGTTTTCAATGCCCTGATAAATGATGGATACTTCAGCAACGGTATCGGCCGGGGTTAGTATTTGTGTGATCTTGGCGCTGATCTGTTCAGCAGTATACAGTTTGTACAATCGCTTTACCAGATTTTCCATTTCCGCCACTGGCTTTTTCAGTTCCAGTTTACAGGCTTCGTATGTTTCCTGAAGAATGTGCAGTTGCTGGTTTTCTTTCAGCAATTCGATCAACGCCTGAAAGGCAATAAAGTCACCCATCTTGCTCATGTCGATACCGTAGCAATCGGGATAACGTATTTGCGGAGCCGATGACACGATGACGATCTTTTTCGGTCCGAGGCGGTCGAGGATGCGGATGATGCTTTGTTTCAGGGTGGTGCCCCGCACAATGCTGTCGTCGATCATAACCAGGTTGTCGATGCCTTTACGCACCACACCATAGGTAACATCGTACACGTGAGCCACCATATCGTCGCGTTCCGAGTCCTGGGTGATGAAGGTGCGAAGCTTCGCATCTTTGATGGCAATTTTTTCACGGCGCGGACGCATCCACATGATCTCTTCCAGTTGTGCCGAGGATATTTTACCCTCTTCTTTCATGATGCGTTCCACCTCATAGATCTTCCAGTTGTTGAGGTAGTTGTGCACCCCGTCGATTAGGCCGTAGAAAGCTTTGTCGGCGGTGTTGGGGATATAACTGAAAACCGTGTTTTTGATGTCGTAGTTTATTTCTTTCAGCACTTCAGGGGCCACATAATAGCCCAGTAGTTTACGCTCCTTGTAAATATCGGCATCGTTACCGCGGCTGAAATAGATGCGTTCGAACGAGCAGGATTTCTTTTCCAGGGGTTCCAGAATTTTTGTCTCGCTGATGCTGCCATCTTTTTTAATGATGAGGGCACAGCCCGGGGTGATTTCGCGGATATCCTGTAGTTCTACGTTGAACGCAGTTTGAATAGCAGGGCGCTCGGAGGTTACCACGGCGATCTCATCGTCGTGATAATAAAATGCCGGACGGATACCGGCCGGGTCGCGCATTACAAAGGCGTCGCCATGGCCAATGATGCCGCAAATGGTGTATCCTCCATCCACCTTTTTAAAGCTGGGGTGGAGTACATTGTACAGATTCAGGTTTTCCTGGATCTTATAGGATATTTCGGCGTTGGAAGAAGTATCTTTTTTGATGATCTCAAACAGGCGCTGGTTCTCTTCATCGAGGAAGTGGCCGATCTTTTCGAGCAGGGTCACATTATCGCTGCGTTCTTTGGGATGTTGTCCCAGGTCAACCAGTTGCTGAAACAATTCATCCACATTGGTGAAGTTGAAGTTGCCGGCTACCACCAGGTTGCGGCTCATCCAGTTGTTCTGACGCAGAAACGGATGGCAGTTTTCGATGCTGTTACCACCGAAGGTGCCGTAACGCAAATGCCCAAGCAATACCTCTCCTTTGTAAGCGTTGGTGCCGGGTTCCCGGGTCTTAGCATCTACCTGCTTGAAAATATCGGCGATGGGATTTGGTGCATTGCTTCGTTTTCGGCTTATGTACCGGTCGCCGGGCTTGGGATTGAGTCGTATCGTAACGATACCGGCTCCGTCCTGTCCGCGGTTGTGTTGTTTTTCAAGAAGCAGGTAGAGTTTTTTTAGGCCGTAGAATTCGCTACCGTACTTTTCCTTGTAGTAGTCGAGGGGCTTGAGTAAGCGCAGTAAGGCTATACCGCACTCGTGTTTTATGGGGTCACTCATAAAATGAGGAGCAAAAATACAAATTAGTTAACAGTCGGGAATTATTTCTCTGATTTATTATCCGTAGTCAATGATGGTGGTAGATGGTCGATGGTACCCCGAAGCTATCGGGGTTTAGATGGTAAATGGAAATACAGTTGTTGATTACATTCTCCATTCCCCTTAACCTTGGTCTTAGCCTTGACCTTAACCTTTCTAAACTCTAAACCCTAAACTCCTAAACATTTTGGTAGATGGTTCCGGGCGGGCAAGCGCCCGCCTATGACGCGTACCTAGCGAAAGTGAAAAGTAAAGAGTAAAAAGTAAAGCGAAAATTCAGAAGGAGGCATTGCGTCCTTTGCGTTCTTTGCGCTCTCTGCGTGAAATTTAATTGTATTAAATACGGTTCCTTCTTAATTTTTAATTCTTCATTCTTCATTCCCCCTCACCCTCCTCCATCTTTGAAAATAAACTCTATTTTTGCGCTCTATGCTTCCCGAAATTTCCATTGTAGTTCCGTTGTATAACGAAGAAGCCGGATTTCAGATGCTGGTGGAACGTCTCAACACCGTTATGGAAAGCTTTTCTGTTCCGGTGGAAGTGGTACTTGTGAACGACGGAAGCAAAGATGCCACCGCCCTGAAAATGCATCAGCTGGCCCTTACCGATACCCGGTACCAGTGTGTGTTCTTATCGCGCAATTTCGGACATCAGCTGGCTGTCACCGCCGGACTTGCCTGTGCCCGCGCCACCGCAGGTGTGATGGTGATCGACGGGGACCTGCAGGACCCGCCCGAACTACTCCACGAATTTTATGAGAACTATAAGAACGGGGTCGACATCTCTTACGGGGTGCGTAAAATGCGCGACGATGAAGGGTGGCTCAAGAAAGTGACCTCCGCCTATTTTTATAAGGTACAGACCCGTTTTTCCAATATAAGCATCCCGCAGAACAGCGGCGATTTTTGCTTCATCAGCCGCCCGGCCCTCAATGTACTCAACCGCATGCCGGAAGAGAGCCGCTTCATCCGCGGCATGCGCGCCTGGATCGGCTTTGTGCAGAAACCCGTATACTTCGAACGGCAGGAGCGTGTGGCCGGTGAAACGAAATATCCGTTCCGCAAAATGCTGAAGCTGGCCATGAACGGCATCTTCAACTTCAGCGAAACCCCCGTGCGCCTCATTACCTATTTGGGAATTTTTGCCACCTCGGTATCTCTGTTTTATCTTGCCTATACCCTTTATAAAAAATTCGTCCTGCATGTGGATGTATCGAGCGGGTTCTCGGGCCTGCTTTTTGCCATCATCCTCTTCAGCGGGGTGCAACTGGTATCGCTCGGCATCATCGGGGAATACGTACTGCGTATCTTCTTTCAGTCGAAACAACGCCCGTTGTTTGTGATCAAGAGCCGTTGGGTAGATGGAAAAGAAGCCGGCCCCGATCCTGAAAATCACGAATAATGCTATATTGCAGGGCAAGAGACCAGCACTTCATGTGAATGCGGGTACTGCAAACAAATTCCAATGACTACAGCGAGCCCTCAGCGTTTTAATTCCATTGATATTCTTCGCGGACTGGTGATGGTAATCATGGCCCTCGATCATTCACGCGACTTCCTGCACATCGGTGCCTTTACCGGCGACCCGCTCGATGCGGAAACCACCACCGCCGGGTTGTATTTCACCCGATGGATCACGCACTTCTGCGCTCCCGTGTTCGTATTCCTCGCCGGCACCTCCATTTACCTGCAAAGCCTGCGCAAATCTTCGAAAGAACTATCCCTCTTTCTTCTGAAGCGTGGCCTTTGGCTCATTCTGATGGAGATTCTCATTGTGACGTTCTCCT
>JBGAVF010000053.1:0-13705 GCA_044228315.1 Bacteroidia bacterium
GTTTTTCTCGCAAGTGTGCCGGCTTCTTTAAGTTTATGATACAAAACTAATTCCCCGCTACGCCAAAACATGTCGCGGTGATTTCAGGAAAGAAATGACTGCCCATAAAGGCTTGTGGAATACATCCGGGAATGCCGGTTGCCTTTGCAGGAAGTGGTAATTCAGTTCAATATGATACACATCTGTTTTGTTGCGGGTGATATTGGGGAAAAAGAAACCACTTGGTTGAGGTATCTTTTCAACGAGGTCGAAACTTTTGCAACTCCTGGGCAATCCTGAGAAGATGAGCGTAAATTTCAATTCTTCGCCAGCCTCCAACGGTGTCCACTCGGGATATACCGTTATATTTTTGGAGGCAACCAGTTTGCTTACATGCGTCGAGTCTTTATCGAAAAGAAACGTGGATTTCCAGATGCGTACACACCCGTTGGGCCAGTAGTTTTTATACAGGCAATGAATGACTACCTGTGATTCAGGGTCGGCCTTCAATGCGGGTTCTTTTTTGGTTTCGGTTGCCGGCTCAATAATGGTGAGTTCAGTTAAAAGTTTCGTGATCATGCGGATAATTGGATTAAATGGTGGTTGAGAAAGGATAAAAATTGTGGGTACAAAATTTAGTAAGCACGACAAGACAACCGTCACCGGAACAACAGATGTATTACTTCAGAAAAGAGAGATGAGAAGGGAAAGGTGTTGATAAATGAAATTACAAGGATATTTAATTAAATCGGCTCCACCAAAAAAAAGTGAAGAGGTTGAGGTCAAGGGGAATGAAGAATTTAAAATTAAGAATTAAAAATAATGATCGATATCGGTGCCGAAAGTTGCAGGGCTTTGCGTTCTCTGCCCCCGATAGCTGCAGGGTGCGAGAAATTTACTCTGCCCGTCGTCTCACCGGTGGTTTCGATGGACTCAACCACCGATAAATCTTCGCTTTACGCTTCACGCTTTACTTTTTACCAAAAAAGTTTAGGAGTTTAGAGTTTAGGAAAGGTCAAGGTTGAGGCCAAGGTTAAGAATTAGTAACCCTGCATTTACCATCTACCATCTACCATTCACCATCGACCATTGTTCAATTTCTAAATTTAACGCAACAAGAAGATAAACGTATCCGAATTATTTGCATATTTGTAAAGAAGAAACAAACAGCTATTGAAAAAAGGTATACTTTTCATTACAGGATTTATATTTTCCTTAACAGCGCAATCACAGTTTTTTGGTGGTGACGGCGATGGCAGCAGTGTGAACACCGTTGCTACGCTGAACCTTTCTGTAACTAACTCCAGCTTCACAGGCGGTTCCAACGATGGGGTTTCATCTGTTACCGCTAATGCTGTTTCACTCGCTTTAACCACTCCATTATATAGCGGAGGGGCCGACGACGGCACCGGCACCGCATCGGCCACTTCGCAAGCAATGGGCATCACTTCGCCGTTTTCAGGTGGGGTGAATGATGGGGCAGGGTCAGCCTCAACCACAGGTGTATCACTGGCCGTAAGCAGCCGTTTTTCAGGTGGTACTGATGACGGTGTATCTACTGCATCCGCTTCTGCACTGGCCTTGGGGGTAACCTCTGCTACTTTTGCCGGAGGTGCCGACGACGGCGTGGCCACCGTGCTAAAATCAGGGGCCGACCTGAGCCTGATAACACATTATGCCGGTGGTGCTGACGATGGCGTGGGAACGGTAATAAAGACGGCTGCTAACCTGGGCATAGCAACAAATTTTACCGGAGGTGCCGACGACGGTGTGGGTACGGTTTTAAAACCAGCCGCGAACCTGGGTATAGTTACCCCGTATTCCGGTGGGTCCGATGATGGTACAGGCACTGTCTCAGCAACGGCCCTGGCGGTGTCTCCAACCGGTAGCATGTATGCCGGTGGTAATGACGACGGGTTGAGCAGCATCAGCAGCCCGGCCGCTAACCTGGGCATTCCGGGAATGTTCTCCGGTGGTAGTAACGACGGTTTTGCCATTGTCAATGCATTTTCATTGTTTATTGCATTGCCGGTGGTATGGGTCGATTTTACTGTCACCAAAAACGGAGAGGATGCGCAACTGTTCTGGATGGTCAGCAATGAACGCAACGATGATGGCTTCATGGTAGAACGCAGCTTCGACGGGGTTCACTTTACCGATATCGGTTTTGTAAAAGCGGTCAATGCATTCGGAGCCACCAATAAGTATAACTATACCGATAAGCGTCCGGCTGATTTTTGTACCCAGGGCTCCTGCACCGAAGTATATTATCGTTTACGCCAGATCGATCTCGACCAACGGTTCGATTATTCGGTCATCCGGAAACTTAATCTGAACGAACAAAGGCCATCGGCGCTGGTGTATCCCAATCCGGCCGAAGCGGAGTTCTTTGTTCGCATCAGCAATGGGCGGGCAAAAAATGTATTGTACGATATGGCGTTGTACAACAGCACCGGACAGCTGGTGTACCGTCAAATGCACATTCAGTCGCTCACCACTAAAATTGATGCCCGCGATTTTGCCCCCGGCATTTATTTCCTTACACTCACAATCAACAATCAAATTTATTCATACCCGATTTCCATCACGCATTAAACAACCTGTCCCCATGAAAAAAGTTATTACCCTTATCAGCCTGTTTTGCATCTCGTGCAGTATTGCATGGAGCAACGGCATTGCAATCTCAAATCTGATCTCCGTTAGCGGAAGCGGCTATGTGCAACTACAGTTCGACCTTACCTGGAGCAACTCCTGGTACAACAGCACCAACAAAGATGCCGCCTGGGTATTTTTTAAATTTAAAGATAACGACGGCACGTGGCACCATCTGCCCCTAACAGGTGCCAATAATTCCATCACAGCCGGATTCAGCATTAATGTACCAGCCGATTTAACCGGAGCTATGATTGCTCGTAATGCCACCGGAAGCGGAACGGTGACCTTAACCGGTGTACAGGTAGGGGTTACCAACCTGCCGGGCAGTTTTGATGTGAAAGGTTTTGCACTGGAAATGGTGCAGATCCCCATCACCGATCAGTATTACCTGGGCGATGGGGAATCGGGTACGTATTACTCTGCTGCAGTCACAGGATTGCCCTATCTGGTAAATACCAATACCCTTACGTTTGGTACATCTGCCGGTAACATCAATGATGGTATTTTGAACGGTACGCTGGCCACCGGGTTTCCTATTGGTTACAATTCCAGTTCGTCTTTTGCCTTGTATATGATGAAGCATGAAATTTCACAGGCCGCCTACCGCGACTTCCTGAACACTCTTACCTATGATCAGCAAACCAGCAGAACCGGTATTGCTCCGAACAGTGCCGCAGGAACCATGGCCATTGGTTTGATCTCACGACGCAACGGTATAAAAATCAGTACAGCAGGCGTGAGCAATACCACTCCGGCGGTGTATGGTTGTGATTTAAATAACAACCTGGTGTACAATGAAGCCACCGATGGAGAATGGATCGCCTGCAATTACCTGAGCTGGATGGATGTAGCTGCGTTCCTCGACTGGGCCGCCTTACGTCCGATGACAGAACTGGAATTCGAGAAATCGTGCCGGGGTAAAACCTATCCGGTATCTGCCGAGAATGCAGCCGGGGTGGTAGCCGCTGCATCCACCACCTATACCATAAATAATTCCGGAGCTGCCAATGAAAGTATTACTTACACAGGTTCCGTGTTCAATGCCAATATTACGTATAACTCTACCTCGCCGGGAGGAAACTCACCGACACGTGTAGGCATTCATGCCACCGCGAGTGCCACCCGTATCTCAGCCGGTGCCGGGTATTACGGCGCCCTCGACCTTTCGGGCAATATTGAAGAGTGCTGTGTGGTTACATTCAATGCAGCCGGTCGCAGCTTTACCGGTGTGAATGGCGACGGGGAACTGAATACAGCCGGGGATGCCAATGAGGATTACTGGCCAGGAATCAATGGAAATGCCACAACAACCACTGCCAATACGGCTTATGGAGGTACCACCGGTGTTACTTCCAATGCAGGCGTTAGCGGAAGGGGAGGATCCTGCGGATATACCGGATTTAACCTGAATAAAGTTAGTTACCGTACAAATACACCCGTTGGTGGAAGCCGTTCGAACCAGTCCGGTGGACGGGGCGTGAAGAGCTGGTAATCAGGGTTTGTTTTCTATACAATAAAAAAGGAGGTGATGGAATGATCACTTCCTTTTTTTATTCCGTGAAGTAGTGCAGTCAACGCAATGAGAAATGTTTCATCAGTTTTATACATAACGAATGCATGAGGATGTGAATCATCCGCTTCACACACGAATCCGTGCATCTACAGCCACCAGATCAGTGGCTGTTCCCATAAGGGGGTTTATGTCGAGTTCCATAATTTCAGGAGCGGCTTTTAATAATGCAGAGAGTTGTAACAAGGCATCGGAAAATAACGCTTCATTCACCCCTTCTTTGCCGCGTGTTCCCTGAATGATGGGATAGGATTTTAAATGACGTATCATCGATAACGCCTCTTCTTTGCCAACCGGAGCAATGGCTGAGGTAACATCTTTAAACACTTCAATGAAAATACCTCCCAGTCCGCACAATACCACGTGTCCGAAAGGATCTTCTTTGGATGCGCCAATAAATACCTCCACACCTTTTTTTTGCTGTTGAAGCAACACAGCAGTCGCTCCTTCAATGTGCATGAGTTCTGAAAATATTTTTTCAACGCTTTGCAAATCGGTAATACCGGTGCGTACACCTCCCACATCCGATTTATGCACCGGCCCCACCACTTTCATCACCAGCGGATATCCCAGTGCCTTGGCAGCCTCTGCGATTTCTTCCGGTGATAAATAGCCCGGTGCGTGACCATCGAGTACCGCCCGTATGCCTGCCTGATCTACTGGAGGTAAAACGGCAACCGGGAAGGGAGGTTCACGGCGGTAAGCGCGGGCAAGGGTGAATCCGAAGCTTACTTCGTCGGTAAAGTTCACATGCCCCATGGCATGAAACATACTCACTTCTTCGGCCGCCTGTATCACCGAAGGCAATATGGGGAAGATGGGTTTGGAATGGGATTCCATCTTCTCGTGCAATACCTTATATACATCATCTACTTTCCACATGCCGGTGGTTCCGAATACCACCACCGAGGCATCAAGTTCGTCGAAGTCGTGCTCCACGGCATCCAGTATAAGTCCCAGTTGGGCTGCAGTGCCTGTGGCTAAAAAATCGATGGGGTTGGAAACCGATGATCCGGGATGCAATGCTTTTAGAAGTTCTTCGGCTTTTGCTCCTTGCAGGTGCGGTACCTGCATTCCCCCCTTAATCAATTCATCGGTGAGCAATACCCCCGGTCCGCCGGCATGGGTTATTACAGCAATACGATTTCCTTTGAGCGGTCGGAACGTAAAAATAGCCGCCATATACACCAGCTCAATACGGCTCGAGCAGCGGATCACTCCCGATTTACGAAACAAGGCACTCACCGCAATATTCGAGCCCGACAACGAACCCGTATGTGACGACACGGCCCGTGAACCTTCGTCGGTGGCTCCGGCTTTGATAGCAGCAAGACGGCATCCCTTTTCATACAACGAGCGGGCATGTTTCATGAAACGTACCGGGTCGCTTACCTTCTCCATATAAAGCAATTTGATGCGTGAGCTGCTTTCCGGATCGAATGTTTCGTCCCAGTATTCAAGCACATCTTCAATTCCGATTTGCGCACTATTGCCAATAGAAAATATATCACGGAACTTTAATCCGCGGGCTATGGCCATTTCAAGGATATACACCATGGTGGCACCTGATTCGGAAACACAATCGCATCCATGGGGATCGTATTCAGGGATGGGTCCGGCAAAAACGCCTTTATACGATTCAGTGATCACGCCAATGCAATTGGGGCCAATAAGGGTGCCCCCAACTTCGTTCACCAGGGCTACACATGCCTGCTCCAGTTGTTTGCCGGCTTCTCCGGTTTCGCTGAAACCGGCCGAGAAAAGGATGAATCCCTTACAGTTTTTTTCTTTGGCAAGAGTACGAATGGCATCCACTGCATACTGCGATGCAATGGCAATGATGGCCAACTCTACATCGGGCAGCTCGTTGCACGAAGGATAAGAGGGAGCACCCTGCACCGTTGATTCTTTTTTATTGACAGCATACAAAGAACCTGTGTACCCATGGTTCAGTATATTGTAAATTACTTTCCCGCCCGGCTTGGTAATGTCGTTGGAACCGCCCACCACAACAATGCTTCCGGGGTTCATGAGTGCTTCCGAAATTCTTTTCATAACTGAGCCACAAGTTTAACGAAAGCATCTGTGTTGCGATGTGATATGCATCAAAGGAATGTGGGAAGTAAGTCCATTTCGCTTTTTAATGAAGAAAAGTAAAATAATTTTTAACCCTTTTGCATTTTGTTTGACAATAAGAATTCACTAACATTGTTTTCAAGCAATACTAATGGGATCTTGAAAAATGGCAAATCTTCACGCCCAATTTCTGGAATTTAAGAAGCGAATTTCACTGGCACATTCGCAAAGGCAAGCTCTCAAAGAGGGGCACAATGCTTTGCTAAATGTAATAATGGGGTATTTCAAGAAGAAAGATTCGATACCAGTAACGGATTTCTTCATTCTAGGAACTAATAACAAGAATACTATGCTTTAAAAGAAGGTAGATATATTGTCAACCTAGGTATTATTCAGGTCAAGGCATTTCCAAAACAAGTTTAAAATTTAATATAATGACAGATCTTAAACCCAAAATTTTCATAGGTTCTTCAACCCCAGGTCGTGATATCGCTTTAAAAGTGAAAAAGCAATTATCAGAGTCAAACGATTGTTATGTCTGGAGTGATTTACAAGAGTGGGACCCCGGTAAAAGTATTTTTGGAAATTTAATCCAAATGGGGTCATATTTCGATTTCGGAGTCTTTGTGGCAACTGCCGACGATTTAAGCTTGAAAAAGGAAAAAATGGTGATAACAGCAAGAGACAATGTGATTTTGGAAATGGGTTTGTTCTGTGGAACGCTTGGGCGAGATAAATCATTGCTGTTGGTTGAAGAAGGCACATATCTCCCAACTGATTTGGATGGGATTTATTATCCTCGTTTCAAAAAGGAAGATGAAGGTTCAATTTCATTAGCTTGTGAAAAAATTATTATAAAAATTGCAGAACAATACAAATTAGGACATTTAAGTTTATATCCTACAACAGCTTTAGCCATTGGGTACTTTAAGAATTTTATTGCAGAAATATCTGAGAGCATTCATTCGGAGCCTGAAGTCGAAGTGGATGGGGTTTTATTTAATCAATTCAAACTTAATGTGGTTTTGCCAGCTGATCTGAAAGGGAATATACGTGATAAGGCAAAAATGTTTTATGCTCGTCATGAACTTAAGGAAGCGAAAATGAAAACAAAATACAGAAGCCACCCTGCCTGGTTTAAAATAGACACCAGCATGGCCCCTTCTGCAATTATTTATGATATGCCCAGTACATTAACCGGTATAGATGATGCAATTGAAATGATTTTGCATAAAAATTTCTATGGCAGAACAACATTGCAGGATGTAATTGACCAAAGAGAGCTAAATAATTTCAGAAGAGTACTTCAATCAGAAATTGATTATAATGATTATGCAAAAGGAACTGTTGAAATAATTGATGAGTTTTAGAAGATGTAAATGAAATGAGCTGTTATAAAATTTGAAACGGTAGGGTCCCATAATAGTGCGTTAGTAATAGGAAAATGGATTTTGTTTTTATAGAAGAAAAACAAAACTGACTCAGGTCATTGTTTTTTAGATCTTTTCGTAATAAATTGAAGCCAAGAAAAATACAAATAAAATCAGGTCCAGATCAAAAAGTAAATTAGTGAAAATATAAAGCATTATTTTCTTACAAGATTAAAAACGGATAAACTTAAACGCCACATGACGAACCCAACAGCTGTATATATAGCAATTAATTCCATACAGGATTATGTGTTTCAAAGTAACCGACTGGTCGAAAATATTGGAGCTTCACAGATCACCGACCATGAGGTGTTTTGCGTGGTCATGCAATCTGTATTACGGGAACAGATGGAGCTTAATATGAGTGAATTTAAAGATTGCCTTTGTGACCCGGATCAATTCAATACGAAGTTCCGGGATAATATGAAGGATTCCCCGGATTGTGAAGTTGGATATATTGGAGGGGGCAGTGCTTTGTTGTTTTTGGATTCAAAATTTGAAGTTAAAAAATTTGTCCGTACTTTTAGTAAAGCATTACTCCTTAATTTCCCGGGATTGAAGACATCATTTGCATTCAAACCGTATTTTAACAAGGAGGATTTTGCCAATGAAATGAACCTCTTAAAAGACGAACTAAATAAAAATAAGAATTATTATTCTCCAAATACATCAATACAGAAACATGGAATTACGGCCGATTGCAGCTTGAATAACGAAAGTGCGGAAGATTTTATCATTGATAAAGAATACAGGGACACGGAGGATAAATACATTTCCGCAGTAGCTAAATCTAAGATCTCAAAGCATAAGAGGTCAACCCTGTTTTACAATGAAATTCTTGAAAAGTATCCTGAATATCTATTGACTACCAAAGCTGAATGCCTGGGTCAGAACGATGAAGCCGGTTATGTGGCGGTGGTTCATATTGACGCAAACAATATGGGCAATCGGCTGGCTTTAATCAATAAATATGATGATTACATAGCAAAATCGAATCGGGTAAGGAAGTCAGGGAAGGAAGCTATGAACAAACTGCTTGAACACATTTGTATTTCAATAAAGCAGGACGAACGTGGTCATCCAACTGTTTTTAATGTTAAATTGAAGGAGAAAACAAAGGAAACGAAGGATGACAAACAACAATATTATCTTCCAATCCGGCCCGTACTTGTGGGTGGGGATGATATAACATTTATTTGTGAAGGCAGATTAGGCGTATATCTGGCTCAAAAGTTTATTGAATATTTTGTGCCAAAAGATAAAGATAACGACGAGGATAAAATTATGGATGGTGCCTGTGCCGGTGTTGCTATTGTAAAAACAAAATTCCCTTTTTATAAGGCGTACACACTGGCAGATGAACTTTGCCTTGAAGCTAAAAGGGTATCCCGGGATACAAAAGAGTCATATCTTTCATATTATTATTCTGCCACTACTTTCTCCGGAACATTGGAACAATTGCGAAAAAGGACCCACCATTTGGAAAATGGTCGCAATCTTTACTTTGGGCCGTATAACCTTACTGACACGGATAATAAGAATTCGATTGAGAATCTGACCAAGGGGATATATAAGCTTGGGGTTGAAAAAAATGAAGAAGGCAAATTGATTTTCCCAAAGAACAAAGTGATGAAACTGCGGGACGTATTCATTGATAGCGATAGTGAACAGGAACTCTTCATAAAAGAGTTGAAAAACGAACTACCTGACGGGACTTTAAATTTATGGGATAATGAAAATAAAACCAAATTCTTTGATCAGATTGAACTTATTGATTTTTATCAAGAAGTATCAATAAATAATGGCCTGATGAAACTAACGCTTAAAACCAATACCGCCCATTCTTTCATCATCCGGTGAAGCTCACACCATATCGATGCAGTTCACATTACGATTCACATGGGCTTCCATACTATTAAAATGGCAGGACTTTCAGAGGTTATGAGAAAGTGTTACAGGAAGTGTCTTGAAATTAAAGAACTACCGAGATGGTAAGGATTAATACCCTGTAAAGATTTTTGGCGCTCCGGGAAGTTCGGATTCCGGCTTGCTGCATAACACAACCTTGCGGATTGCAGATTACAAAGCTGTGGTCGGGGAATTAAAGCGAGTAAATGAATTAACAAAACAGTACAAAAAATATTTTACAACGATTCGCAGGCAAACCAGCATTGATGACGATGGAGTGGCTGAAGAACATTCGTTACTTACCTACCGGTTAATAAAAAGCGGTATAAGTTTCGAAGTGGAAATAGATGATTTATCAGTCGATTTTAAATATAAAGATGTATTCGATAAGGCCATTCTCAACCTACGGTATCTGGGGATTCGCAGGAATCGTGGATTCGGGAAAGTTGAAATAACTATAAGTGAACCTCAGAAAGCCAAAACAACCAGTTCAGAGTCGGTAAAAACGCTTTTTGACGCTGAGCCAACCGAAGCAAATAAACTATACAAACTGGTTTATCAGGTGGTTACCAACAGCCCGGTGTTAATCGCAAAACCCTTGGGCGACCAGAATACTGTGGAAACAGAACAATTTATTCCGAATGGCGTTTTACGCGGGGTTATCGCAAATAATGTTCGTACCGATCGGAAAAAGCTGGAGGAGTTAGTTCTTAGTGGGAATGTGAAAATTACAAATGCTTTCCAGTTTCGTAATGGAAAATGTTTTAAGCCCATTCCACTGGCGTTGGGATATGATAAAGGAATCGCAAAAGATGATCGTAAGGTAATCAATCAATTGAATCAGACTGATTTTAAAAATGTGAAAACCTTAAAAGGGTGGTACGATCAGAGGATAATCGTCTGCTGGTGGCAACCGGCTGGATTTCATAATTCAAGAAGAAATCGGCTTGCCGGCAGAAGCAATAAGGATAACGGAGATATATTTTATTATGAAAGTCTGGATGAAGGCCAAACGTTCCAGGGTGATATTAGCGGTACGTTTGAACAGCTAAAGGTTATCGATAGCATCTTTCTTTATAATAATGGCCGGCACAGAATTGGTCGTTCCAAAGCAGCACAATATGCTGAAGTAGTTATTGAAAGCGTATCACTGGAACCACTTAATTTGACAGAAATGATTGAGAAGGACAGGGAGTTTTATATCGTTTTTGAAAGTCCTGTAATTATATACAATGATTTCGGAACGGCCGTAATGGATATCGATTTGCTTAAAAAAGAGCTGGCCAGTCATTCCCTGGAATTAGCAGATGAGAAAAAGCTGAGCATGGTATCTTCAGTAACTTCAATAGAGGGTTACCTTGGAATCTGGAAAAGCAAGACACCCCGTGAAAATGCGTATGCCATAGGAACCACCTTGCGTGTAAAAGCTACCGAAGAAATAAGCAAAGCGGAACTTGAATTCAATGGGTTGGGTGAAAGGACCGAAGAGGGGTTTGGACGGATCCGAATTCCGGAAGAATTGGGTGATCGCTTTGCAATTGTAAATGAAACAGAAACAACAGGTGAAAGCAATGAATCTGGTGAGTTGCACACCATTGTGAAGGATATTCTTGAAGATTACAAAGAGGAGCAATTCAAAAATAAACTGAAATTTGAGGCCTTGAAAAGGGCAAGCAAAGCAAAAGGCTTAAATAATCATCAGGTGTACAGGTTGCGAGAGCAATTGCGGGTGTGCAATTCCCAAGAGGACTGGAAAGAATTTATGGCACATATTAAGGATCTTAAGATCGGGAAACAACTGGCTAATAGTGGCTTGTTAGATGACGTACTTGTATTAGAAACTCCGTCAATTGAGGGTCTTACAATTGATTTCAAGAGCAAAAAGGATTATTGGGATTTTGTTTTCAAAGCCATACGTGTTAATAACAATAATAACACTCAAAACCATGAATAAAGTCATTGGAAAAATTATTGTGGAAGCCGTTATTACCAACACAGGAAATTTGCTGGTTGGTTCGGGTGATCCGGAATTGTACGACTTTGAAGTATTTCGAGACGATCAGGGGAATATCGGCATTCCTGCCTCGGGCTTCACCGGTATGCTCAGTAAAAATTTCTTCAACAGGGTAAATTTTGAAATTGACGATATTGAATTAAAGGAATCATTGGAACGAAACGCCGGGTACTTTTGGGGTACTGATAAATCAGTTCTGAAAAATACCTCACAAAGCCATTTGCTACTTGATGAACTCAAATGTGTAAGCGCCAATCCGGTTA
The DNA here is from genome assembly GCA_044228315.1 of Bacteroidia bacterium. Classification (GTDB taxonomy): domain Bacteria; phylum Bacteroidota; class Bacteroidia; order UKL13-3; family UKL13-3; genus CAINMV01. Next base: position 11,896 of record JBGAVF010000053.1, read on the forward strand.
TTACGGTAAGAGACGGTGTCGGCATTGACCCGGAAACAAATCAGGCAATTAAAGGCCATAAGTATGATTACGAGTTGCTTGAGCCGGGTGCAGAATTTAAATTTCGTATGGAGGTTACTTTAAGGGAGGAATTTGACGTAGAGCTTATCAGGCAGTTTGTTATGTTTATTGTTGAAGAAGGCCACCAAGATAACCGTTACCGTCAGGGTGCGTTTGTTTCACACGATTTTGGTAAGGTGAAATGGAAAGGAACACCAGCGGTTCAGGTATTTTTATTTTATACCAAGGGAAGTAACGATTCCAAACGCTGGTGGAAATATCTTGAGAATAATGAGGTGCTCGATCCGGAATTTAATGAAAAGTATCCGTATGACTTCGCTTACAGTTTTTTATTGAAGAAAGCAAATACTCTTTATATCGGAGCAAATTTCAATATTAAGCATGCACTCATGATTGGCGGTTCAGGTAAATCTTTATTAACGGATAATCTGGATAAGACACATATAAAAAACAGCAAAGGAGATGCTTTGATACCGAGTAAATCCATTCGAGGGGCAATTAGAAAGAGGGCATTCCGTATATTGAATACACTAGGTGTAGAGAATCCTAAAGCGTTGATTGATGGGCTTTTTGGTTATGCTGACGAGAAAAGCTTACGGCGAAAAAGGGGCCGGATAATACCTACTGAAGTTTCTATAGGAAAGGGCAGGGTGAGGTCAGAACAAATACAGAACCGGGTTAAAATTGACCGGTTTACAGGTGGCACTGTCAGGAACGCACTTTTTTCAACCCAACCAGTTTGGCATTGTGCGGAGAGTTTTAATATCGGATTCGAGCTTATCGATGCCAAGCCGGAAGAAGTGGCCTTAATACTTCTGGTAATGAAGGATTTGATGCATGAGGATCTGGCTATTGGAGGAGAGAAGAATATTGGCCGTGGCGTAATGCAGGGTAGTGGCTGCTATATTTTACATAATGGAGAAGAAGCAGAGAGCGAATTTTTACAGGAAATTACAAACGAATGGGGGAGCTATATATCTAAAAAACAACATCATGAGTGATAAAGCAGAAAAGGGGTCAATCGCAGAGAGCCAGGCCATCTACAAGGCAATAACCGGGAAATCGCACAACACACCGGTTTCTATCAAAACCTGGGACGAGGTAAAGGTGCTCTTGGCAGAAAGTAAAACATTAGCCGTGGCCTGGACCATTACCGGGGTTAAATATTATGATAATTCAACACAGGCGGTGTGGGATTCGGAAGTTTTAGATCATGTAGACCGCTTGCGTGTATTTAATGAAAATATGGAAATCTTCATTTTTCGCGTACAGGGCGGATGGAAAGGCAGAATGCGAGAAGATGGAAAAGGTAAAGATGCCTGTTGGGTTGAAGCCGGTCAGATTTTGAATGGAGAAAATTTTAAAAACACAGAGAGAGGGATGCAAATGACGTCAAAAGAAGGCGTTACATTTATATTATCCTTTGCCAATACTTCTGAAAGGGATATAAAACGGATGAAAATCATTACCCGTAATTACATTGATTACAACTCAATGGGGCAGGCTGGTTTTGTAGATAGCCGCTTCGTAAAATTTGAACAAGTATATTCATGAAAAACGATACCGGAAAAATTGTTTTTAAAAATGGGATGCCACATTTGCTGGTAAATGGTGCGACCTATCCTATTCCCGATTCTTATGGCTTTACAACAGAAGAAAATGAAGATGAGTTAGTTGATGACATCAAATATGAAGGTACCTGGAAGAATGCAAGACCTATCTCATTTATATGGAATAATGAAGAGTATAT
>JBGAVF010000054.1:0-659 GCA_044228315.1 Bacteroidia bacterium
ATGATATCAGGTGGTTCACAAGATTAAATAATGCTGCGGTTTATGAAACAATGGAAGAACTTCCTTTAGCGGAAGAGCAAATTGGATTGGGTGTCCTGGATGATCAAATAATTAAATTAGGCAATCCGAAGACACGTAAGCAAACACCGCTGCAGGATGCACGACTGGTTCGATATTGGGATAAAGAATCAAAACGCGAATTTCTATTTGTCACCAATGATTTTACAAGTACACCTTATGAGGTAGCAGAGATGTATCGTCGCCGATGGCAAATAGAAATGTTTTTTAAAAGACTCAAGCAAAACTTCCCTCTAAAATGCTTTTTAGGCGACTCTGAAAATGCAATCCGTATTCAAATATGGTGCAGTTTGATAAGTGACTTATTGATCAAGGTCGTAATGGATAAAATGCATACAAAAAGGAAATGGTCATTCGCAAATCTCAGCGGGCTTATTCGAATCCATTTAGGTACATATATCAATCTGTGGGCATTCCTGAAAAACCCAGAAGAATCATTACTAAACTATAAACCACCGGATCGACCAATTCAAACAACGTTATTTTAGGGGGCTTAATTTTTAAGTATGGAACCCAAGTCAATGGAATTAAGGCTTTCAGCTCATTAATCCATCGTTTCTAACTTTTACCGGACAGCAATG
>JBGAVF010000054.1:677-13243 GCA_044228315.1 Bacteroidia bacterium
CTATAAACCACCGGATCGACCAATTCAAACAACGTTATTTTAGGGGGCTTAATTTTTAAGTATGGAACCCAAGTCAATGGAATTAAGGCTTTCAGCTCATTAATCCATCGTTTCTAACTTTTACCGGACAGCAATGATTTGTATTTCATGATACGTTGTATTAAAGGTTATTTATTTTTTAAACTGCGGTTTGGGTGGAAATCCATTCAGATCTACCTCACCGATCCATTTCAGAAAAGCAACCACATCGTTGGCCTGGGCTTCCGAAAATCCATACGCCACCATTTTGCGTCCCCGCGGACTCCAGGGTTGCTGGCTCATGAGTGCTGCTTTAATGTAATCTTCTCCCCTTCGTTCATACACTTTGGTGAGCTCGGGAGCATAATATGCTCCTTCTCCTAAAATGGTGTGGCATCCCATGCAGTTGTTCGATTCCCAGATGTGCTTTCCGCGAATTACCTGTTCGGAAAGATTCTCTTCATGGGTGCGCTTGGGAACCTCATTCTGCAATGTGTTCCACGATAATCCCAGAAAGATACCAAAGGTGACAATGGTACCTCCAAGGAAAAAAAACCGGGCTTGTGATTTTGATAACATAGGTGATTTTTTAAATGGTGAATACTTTGGTTGATCTGTGTTTTTCAGTTGTTACATCATTAATTTTTTGCCTTTTATTTTAATGGAATGGTTTCGTACACCTTCTGCAACACTTCTTATATCGCACTGAAGAAGTTCACAGATGATCATTTCTTGTATAGCATGAGATGGGCAGGATGACGGACAGGGATTTTGTGATGTGCCCGTTGTTAAATCCGGTACATACCGGTTATAAAATTCATCGCCGGCTGTTGCTGTAATAATTGCATGGAGGTTCGCTTTCGTACCTGACACCCATTGAAAACTGCCCATCGCACCGGTGTACGAAACAATGTGCCCGTTGGGTTGTAAATGCTGTACTCTTTCGGGGGCAAATGCCACCGGGGAATGGGTGGTTTGGACTGTTTCCTGCAAACTTCTTTTCTTCAAATCCGTACCGTCGGATTCTATGTAGACCATTGCCCTCAGTGCATATTCGCAGGCGCTGCTAAACATATTTTATCTGCTTCGGGAACAAAGATAGAAGCCGGTTTTATATTGCGGACATTTTTATCCGTATTTACCCCGAAACCTGATTAAGATCATGTAAAAACCGCTGAACCGCGTATGAAATCGTGTGCCTGATAAACCGACTCATGTCGGTTTCTTTTTGGGAAACTTTGATAAATCGCTCGTGAAATTGCATAAAAAAACCCCGGTATATTTTTCAATACCGGGGTTTCTTTCTGGGTGGCCAGTGCACACATTATTTGGTGGCGTGGTGGCGCATGAACCGTTTGTGGTGATTCATTTTATGTTTGTCTTTGCGCAACTCTTTGGCATTGTGAGCAGCACGTGCCGGGTGGTGATGGGTGGCATTGTAATGCAGCTTTGCGCGGTCGCGGTGTACCTCTTTACGGTCGTGGTGAAGCACATGGGCAGCGCCCGGTTTACGAGGTGGTACTTGTGACGTGTTGGCCTGAAGGGCTCCAATTCCCAGCATCAGGGTTGCGAGTGCGGTGATGATGAATCGTTTCATAACAGTGAGATTTTTAAAGGGTTATTAACTGTTGAATTGGATGCGGGCCAATGACTAACGTTTAATTTTAAAATTGATGGTTCTGTTACCTATTGTTAAGGTAGCATCATCATCGCAGGCGCCGTTGCCGTAATCAATAACACGTGTTGCTTTTCCGGTAGGGGTAACCTGTATGGTGCCGGCTGTTAAATGATACTGGCAACTGAAATCGATGGTAAGGGCTTTGGTGATGGTAACGGTAAATGCATTGCCGCCGGCATCTGTACCACTGGCCGAACCGGTAATGGAATAAATATCATCGGCAACCGCCGGGGTGTTGGCTCCCTGCATCCACTCGCGGGTGCGTGTGCTGCTCCAGCTTATTACCTTGCCGGTAGTTTTGGTGATCTTGGCATTGCTCACCACTACTTCAAAATACAGATGTCCGGCATTATTCACTCCTTTATTAGTAACTGTTTTGGTGCCTTCAATCTTGTTGTCGTTCTGGTAGTAGTTATCAAAAGTATGGGTGATCACGGTTCCCGGATTGCGGTAGCGTCCGGTCCAGGTCACAATAATTTTACCGCGTCGGGTTTTTCCGTCGGCTCCGGTGCAGTTGGTGGTACCAAAATCGAGGGTCATGCTGCGGGGAGTACTAACTGTATCGATGGTTACGGTAGGGCAGGTTCCGTTGGTCTTCATCAGTCCGTTTTCAATAGCGGCAATGTCCACCACGCGGTCAATATCGCTGAAGTGGGCCTCAGCAGTAGCATTGTCGGTAGCAATACTTTCGTCGTTGGCGGTTTCGGTTTTGCGGCACGAGGTATTTACAATGCCGAGCAGGGCTACACTGAAAAGAGCAATGAGCAGGGTTTTAAAAAGGGATGATTTCATAACTGTCAGGGATTAAAGGGTGAAAGCAAAAATAAGGATAATGAATCGGGATATTACCAGCTTCTGACAAACCATCTGCCGGAAGGTTTAAGTACCATACTTTTTTTTTGTAGATTTGCCGGAACCAATACCATTTCCACTCCGGCACACGTTTACGATTTGAATTGATTTTTTGTCACATCTCCTAAAAGTAAAAATTTGAAAGCGATCTATTATTTTATCGTAGCCGTTGTGGTATTGTCGTCGTGCAAGAGCAAAGTATATCAGAACGTTACCGCACATTACAACGGCTACTTCAATGCCAAAGAACGGATGGAACAAGCCATTCTCACCCTGCAGCGCAGCCATACCGATGACTACGACAAGGTGCTGAGTGTGTTTCAGTTCGGCGACGAAGCCAAAGCACGCGCCATTCAACCCGATATGGATGAGGTGTTTAAAAAAGCCGGTACCATTGTTCAGAAAAAAGGGAAGAGCCAGTGGGTGGATAACAGCTACCTCCTTATTGCCAAAACCCACTTCTTCAAACGCGACTATTACGCCGCCATCGAAGTATTTCAGTACATCAACGACCGTTTTAAGAATACCCAGGAAAGCTACGAGGCCACCATCTGGATCATGATCTGCAAGCTCATGCTGAATAAAAACGATGAAGCCTTCTCGGTGTATTCATCGCTGAAAACCGACCTCGACTATTTCAACGGTGCCAACCGGGCCCTGTATTATGCCGCCGCTGCCGAGTATTTCATAAAGAAGGAAGAATATGTGCAGGCCCAAAAAAACATCAACAAGGCCCTGCTCTACGCCAAAGGTCGCACTTACCGTACCCGCCTTAAATTTATTGTGGCCCAGCTGTACCAGCGCAACGGGAAAGTGACCCAGGCCATCGCCAACTATAAATATGTCATCAAGCGCAATCCCCCGTATGAGATGTCGTTCAATGCGAAACTCAACATCGGACGCACCTACGATGCCACCAAACCTGAATCGGTAAAACAGGCGAAAAGTTACCTCCGCGCCATGTCGAAAGACGATAAGAACCTGGGGTATCTCGATAAAATTTATTACGAACTGGGCAATATTGCCCTCATTGAAGGCAAGCAGGACCTGGCCATTACCGATTATAAACTTGCCCTGCTGTATTATAAGGACCAGTCGACCAAGGTCCTCACCTACCTCAAACTGGCCGACGTGTACTTCAATAAACCCAACTACCCGCTGGCTCAATCCTATTACGACAGTTGCGGCATGTTCCTCAACGAGAAGATGAACGGGTACGCCCAACTCATGGCCAAGAAAAAGGTGCTGTCAGAGATCATCCGTAACCTCATCATCATTCAAACGGAAGACAGCCTGCAACGCCTCTCGAAGTTGAGTGAAGACGAACGCAAAAAGATCGTTGACAAATACAACGAACAAAACAAAACCAACGAGAAAAAGGACCGTCGCAACAACGACCCGGGTGTAGATAATAACAATAATAACAGCAACACGCTGCCTCAGAACAACAACAACTACCAGCAGGCCCCCGGCGATGAATGGTACTTCTATAACCCTACCGCCATTGCCATTGGCTTTAACGAATTCAACAAGCGCTGGGGTAACCGCAACAACGAAGACTTCTGGTTTATAATGGACCGTAAAACCATTGGCAACAACCAGAACGGACAGGATAACCCCACCGGAAATCCGAAAGACAGTGCTACCGTGAAAACAGATCCGAAAGTAAGAAAACCCGGAACGAAACTGGATGTGAAAGACCTCAAAATTCCGGTTACCAAAGAAGATTTCGACAACTCCAACAACCGCATCATCGATGCCTTTGTAGCCAACGGACTTATTTATAAAGACAAGCTGAACGATACCAAAGAAGCCATCAGGATCTTTGAAACCCTGCTCGAACGCTTCCCCGATAATTCATACCTCGCCAAAGTATATTATTACCTGTACAAGAGCTATGCGGAACAGAAGAACGAAGAGAAGGCCACCACATATCGCAACCTCGTACTCGACCGTTTCCCCAACAGCGATTATGCACAGATCATTCGCAACACCGGTGAAAAAAATACCAATGCAGGCGGGGCCGAAGACACCCGTTATTATGAAGCCACCTACACCCTGTATAAAGACGGGAAATATGCCGAAGTGAAACAGCGCTGTGCGGAGGCTCACAAGAAATTTGATCAGAGCAACCTGTTGCCGAAATTCGATTTCCTCAATGCACTTGCCATTGGAAAAACAGAAGGAGAAGAGAAGTTCAAAGCCGCCATGGAAGAAGTGGCCCGCCTGTATCCGAATACCGATGTGTATGTGGCCGCCAACCAGATGCTCGATTACCTGAAACGTAAAAACAACCCCGTTCAGGAATCGGCACCCAATGCTGAATATGCTTATTCGGCCGGCAGCGAGCATTTTTATGTACTCATCACCGATGAAAAGAAAGCGAACCCCGATGCCATAAAAGTTGCTTTCGCCGACTACAATGCCGAATACCACCGCCTCGAATCGTATACCATCAACACATACCTCATCAACGAGAACACAAAACTGATCGTAGTGAAGCCCTTCGACAACAGCGCCAAGGCCATGGACTACTACCGGGAACTCATCAATAACACCCTCTTCTTCGAGAAGATATCGCTGGAGGAATACTCCCAGTGTATCATCAGTGCTGAAAATTTCATTCTGCTGATGAAGAAGAAAGACGATGAAGAATACCTGAATTTCTTTAAGGATAAATACAAGTAACCACCGGTTGCTTTCAACCTTCATTCCGCATGCACATGCATTTTTATAAATACCAGGGCACCGGCAACGATTTTGTGATGATTGATGACCGGACAGAAACTTTCGATACCGGCGATGTGGCCCGTATTGAACAACTCTGTAACCGCCGTTTCGGTATTGGTGCCGACGGACTCATACTGCTGCGTAATTACGCAGGCGCCGATTTTCAAATGGTGTACTTTAACAGCGACGGAAAGCCAAGCACCATGTGCGGCAACGGCGGTCGCTGCATTGCACGCTTTGCACAGCAACTGGGTGTTATTGCAAACAAAGGATGCTTTATGGCCGCCGACGGACTGCATAACGTTGAACTCAACAACGGTTCTGTGGCTCTGCAAATGAAAGATGTAACACACATGGAAGTACATCCGGACTATTACTTTATCGATACCGGCTCACCGCATGTGGTAGTAGTGGAAGAAAACCTGGAACGTATGGACCTCGTGACAAGGGCACGTGAGATCCGTTACAACGAACGCTTTCGTGAAAAAGGTACCAACGTGAATTTCATCCGGAATGAAAACGGCACCCTGCATATACGCACCTATGAACGGGGTGTGGAAGATGAAACCCTGAGTTGCGGCACCGGCATGACAGCTGCGGCTCTGGTAGCATCCCATCTATACACGATAGATGCAGCCACTTGCCTTGCAGGTATTCCTATAAAAGCACCGGGAGGCAATACCCATGTGCGGTTTGTGAAACACAGCAACGACACCTTTACACAGGTATTTCTTACCGGTCCGGCCGAGCCGGTGTATGAAGGGGATATCACCCTGTAAGCTTCCGCTTCAAAAAAAAAAATCAGGACGTAGTTTTATCAGGAGAGCAGTTTCTGACGCAGCACAAATTCGAGCTGCTCATTTACGCGACGTAGTTTTTCGCGGTTATCGTATTCATGATACGCCTGCAGAATCAGCGCTTTCAGCTCATCCGCTACATACGGCTTCCGTACGTACTGATAGATCTTTCCTTTGTTCACCGCTTCAATAACGGTTTCCAGATCGGTGTACCCCGTGAGCAGAATGCGTATCGGATTCGGATATTCCTCCATGATCGACTCGAGAAACTCAACACCCGTCATCACAGGCATGCGCTGATCGGTGATGATGATATGAATATTCTGCTTCTCAAGGATATCTTTCCCTTCCTTCGCCGACTCTGCAATGAACACCTCAAAATCAACACGAAAATTCGCTTTGAACGATGTAAGATTATTCTTCTCATCATCAATATACAAAACTTTTATGTGGGGTTTATCGCTCATGGCAGAAGGGTTTCAACAAGTGAAAAAAAGAATATCTTTGCATTAACAGCTGAATGCTTCAACACAAATATACAAATAGATTTGACGCAGCCAATGCAAATAAACAAATCTATACGCCCCTTTTTTTCCGTCTGCAGCGTCCGGAAGAAGCAGAGGCTCTTGATCAACTGATACGGTCGCATCCGGAAATCACCATACACAATTATTTATTCGCTCAGATTGAGGAACTTATAAAAACAGAGCCCGCCAATTTCCGTATCGGGAACGAGGCCCTGCTAAAAAAAACGGAAGAACATCTGAACGGCATACCGGCCGACGAATATGGCGTGTGGGTGTATTACCCATGGAACAACCACCTCATCCATATCCTTGATGAGGAAGAGTTTGCCCGGGTGCGCACCAGCCGTAACAAATACAAGATCACCGGTGCCGAACAGGCCCTGCTGGGCACAAAAAAAGTAGGTGTGATCGGTCTTTCGGTGGGGCAGTCGGTGTCGGTATGTATGGCTATGGAACGCAGCTTCGGCGAGCTCCGCATTGCCGATTTCGATTCCCTCGACCTTTCCAACCTCAACCGCATTCACACCGGAATTCAACACCTGGGCCTGCCCAAAACCATCATCACCGCCCGCGAAATTCTTTCCCACGACCCCTTCCTGAAAGTTACGCTGTTTCATGAAGGCATCACCCACGAAAACATCGATGCCTTTTTTAGTGAAGGCGGCGTGCTCGATGCCGTGGTGGATGAATGCGACAGCGTGGATATAAAGATCCTGTGCCGCATGAAAGCATCGCAATACCGCGTGCCCCTGGTGATGGAGATGAGCGACCGCTGCATGGTGGATGTGGAACGCTACGATAAGGACCCCAACCTCCCTATGTTTCAGGGCGGTATTGAAGTGCCCGACCTGAAGCAACTATCGGCGCTTACCAACGAACAAAAGATCCCTTACATGCTTCCCATGGTGGGTGCTTCCACCATCTCGGCCCGGCTCAAAGCCTCGGCCACCGAGGTAGGCTCCAGCATCTCTACATGGCCACAGCTGGCCTCGGCCGTGGTGATGGGGGGCGGGGTCACCGCCGATGTGGTGCGACGTATTTTGCTCGATGCCCCCATTGAGAACGGACGTTATTTCATCGATACCGATGCCCTCATTCCCGCCGTAACCACCCATACAACATCCCATGCACCGGCCCCTGCCTTCAACCTGCCCGTGGCATGGAAACAACGGGCCGAAGCCCTCGATAAAGAAAAGCCTCCTGCCTCCCATCCGCTGCCCCCTGAGCTGCAACAGCTGGTGCAGGAAGCGGTGACCGCCCCTTCGTTTGCCAACATACAACCCTGGTTCTGGGGCGTGCAAAACAACCGTTTGTGGCTCTTTGAAGCCGGTGAAAAAATAAACGGATTTTATAATGTGCTGGGGTTTGAAAGTCTGATGAGCCTGGGGGCCTGTGCCACACAACTGGTGCATGCGGCATCCCGTGCCGGGTATACGGTACGTTCTGTATTTCATGAAGGGCTGGACACGGTTCCCGGCTGTGTTTCTTTTGCATTTGAGGAATACAACCATTCCGGCGTGAAGGATAGTATACCACAGCCCTATCCAACCGACCTGCGCACGACCTCTGCCGAGCCGCTTCCGGAACAGGCAATTACAACACTTCAACAGGCATTTTCCGCATCCGGACTTGATGCAACAATCATGCATACACCGGATACATGCCGTGCCCTCTCGGGTTTGCTGGCTGAGGCGCAACGCCTGTACCTGCTGAACCCGGTGGCCCATGCCGAATATTTCGGAAACCTGGTTCACTTCGATGCACCAGCTGCCACCGAAGGAATACTATATTATAAAGGCAATACATCCGAAGCGGAACTGGCTGCACTGAAACTGCTGGCCGATACAGAAGCCAATGCAAACCTTTCGGCCTGGGGACTGGGTTCCATGCACCGTAATCTGGCCCTGAAAACTCTTCTTGGCATTCCTGCATTCAGCCTGGTATCGCTGCCCGGCACAAGGGCACACCACTTCTTCGAAACCGGACGCCGCCTCCAGCAACTTCGTCTGCAGACAGAAGACCTTCGTCTCCTGCTTTTCCCGATAAATTATTTAACTTCGCTGCGGTTACGATGTGAGACTGGCAACGAAGGAACCCTTTCTTCAGGGGATCGTGATGCCATATTGTCTCTTTATGAGGCAACGGCAAAACTGTCCGGACTTGATACGAAGAAAGGCCCCTTGTTAATATTGGGCATTGCTATGAAAACCAAAAACGCATTGCAGGACCTGAGAAATCCTGTGCGGATTTATTAACAAGAGTCGGATTTTATTTAATGATAATCATACGAGCTTTCAGAGCTATTGACGAACCTGAAACCTGCCAACGGTATCTGGATGGTCACCGTAAAGTATTGGAAGAGTTCAATATTGAGAACATCTCCACCAATACCCCCCGGTGGATGCATCATCCGAATACGTATTGTGTGATCGGGGAGTACGAGGGCCATATCATTGGCGGCATTCGGGTGCAGGTAGCCGATGGCGATTTCCCTTTGCCGGTAGAAGATGCCGTAGGTCATTTCGATCCGAAGATCCATTCCCTGGTAACCCAATACCGCTTCGATGCCGGCTCGGGCGAACTCTGCGGCTTGTGGAACTCCCGACGCTTCGCACCCAACTGGGGCATCACCATGATCTTATCCGTAGCCGCTGTATCCATCTGCGATCAGTTGCAGATAAAAAACCTCTTCGCCATTTGTGCCGGATATACCTTGCGTTCAGCCATGCGTGTAGGCTTTACCGTGGAACGATCGGTGGGACGTAACGGTGAATTTGTATATCCCAACTCCAGCTTCGTGGCCCGCGTATTAAGTATGCATTGCCTCACCCTCGAAACCACCACGCTTCAGTACAAACAGGAGATCCTGGCCCTGCGCGAAAACCGTGAGTTACGCACAGAGATCAATATCAACGCCGAACACCTTAAAGTAGCCTACGACCTGAAATTAAAACGAATCACTTCTCAGGTTCAGCAAATTTTTTAACTTTGGCGAATGAAGCGCTGTTTCGGAAGTCTTTTATTCATCCTTTGTTTCTTCCGCGGGCTGGCGCTCGACCCGGTTATTTTCTCCGGTAACACCCCTCCGTTTCTCATTGGTAAAAGCACCGAATGGCTGGAAGATAAAGACGGACATCTGCTTATCACCGACGTGGCCAAACGCAACGACTTCGTGGCTTCCAAACTCGATGTGCCCAACTTCGGCCTCACCACCTCGGCCTACTGGCTGCATTTCATCCTGCAAAACAACACCCCGGACGATGAGCTGCTGCTCGACGTGGACCAGCCCCTCACCGATGAGGTAGACCTGTACGTTTCGAATGACGATGGCACCTGGCACCATCAGGCAGCCGGCGACTTCCTTCCGTTCTCTCAACGCAAATACCATTTCAGCTCCTTCCTTATGGAAGTACCGGTGAAGCACGGCACACAGGTACATTGCTACCTTCGTGTAAAAAACCACGAACAGCAGCAGGTACCGGTGTACATAGGCACTCCGGTACAACAAATAAACCGTGCCGAAGGCAAGGACCTGCTTATGGCTGTGTATTCAGGCATACTGCTGGTAATGTTCTTCTATAACCTTTTTTTGTATGCCGGCATAAAGGACCGCTCCTACCTCTACTATGTGATCTATATTCTGATGATCGGTCTGGCCCAGATCACCCTGAAAGGATTTGCCTTTAAAACACTATGGGGCAATAATATCTGGCTGCAGAATCATGCCACCTATATCTTCAGCAGCCTGGTTGGTATTATCGTGTTTGTATTTATAAAGAACTTCCTCAACACGCGGGTCATTGTTCCCAAGCTCACCCGCATGATGGACATCATCATTGCCGGCTATATACTCTGCATTCCGGTAGCGCTTGCCGGCTACTATATTGTAGGGTATTATATGCTGCAGCTGTTTGCCATGGTAGCCGCCTTTGTTACCATCGCCGCTGCCTTCATCGCCATTCGCAAAGGTGTAGCCTCGGCCCGGTATTTTATGTTTGCCTGGATCGCCTTCATCATTGGCATAACAGGCTTTGTGCTGAAAGATTACAACATTATTCCGTACGACGGATTTTCTACCAACACCATGCCGGCCGGCTCGGCCATCGAACTCGTACTCATCTCATTCGCCCTTGCCAACCGTATCAACATATTAAAGAAAGAGAAGGAAGCCTCGCAGTTACAGGCCCTCGAAGCCTCGCGCGAGAACGAACGCCTCATCAGCGAACAAAACCGTATGCTCGATCAGCAGGTGAAAGAACGTACCCGTGAACTGGAAAATGCATTGAACGATTTGAAACGCACCGAGGTGGAACTCGTGAACCGCGAGAAGATGTCGTCGCTCGGTTTGCTCACAGCCGGTATTGCACACGAGATCAACAACCCCATCAACTTCGTTACCGCCAGCATCAGCCCCCTCAAACGCGATATCAACGACCTGCTGCTCCTGCTTACCACGTATGAAGACCTGTCGCAGAAAGGACTCGATGCCGAAGCGCTGAACATTGTGAAAGAGCTGAAAGCAAAACTGGATTCCGACTACCTCATCGAAGAAATTCATCAGCTGCTCAACGGCATTGAAGAAGGGGCCAACCGCACGGCCAACATTGTGCGGGGGTTGCAGAAGTTCAGCCGCTCCGATGAACATTTTATGAAGAGCGCCGACCTCATCGACGGCATCGAGAACACCCTCACCCTGCTCAACAACCAGATCAAGGACCAGATCGAGATCATTAAAGACTACCAGCCCATACCGCTCATCGACTGCTCGCCCGGCAAGCTGAACCAGGTGTTTCTGAACATACTCTCCAATGCCATTCATGCCGTGAACCACAACAACCGGAAAGAGAAGGTGATTACGGTGCGTGCGTATTATAAAGATAAAAATGTGTTCATCTCTTTCGCCGATAACGGACAGGGTATGAGCAAAGAGGTGCAGGAAAAAATATTCGACCCGTTCTTCACCACCAAAGATGTGGGCAAGGGAACCGGACTGGGACTCTCGATCTCCTACGGCATCATTGAAAACCACCACGGTGAGATACTGGTGAACAGTACACCCGGTGAAGGTTCTGAATTTATTATTCGCTTACCGGTAGAACAGAACCCATGAGCAAACCCAAAATACTATATGTGGATGATGAAGCCGTAAACCTGAGTGCCTTTGCCTCCCTGTTGCGACGCAAATACACCGTACTTACGGCCGAGCGGGTGAGTGAAGCCTTTGCCCTGCTCAATGCCCATCCGGATGTGCAGGTGATCGTGGCCGATGAACGCATGCCCGAGCAGCGGGGCATCCTGTTCTTAGAAGAAGTAAAACAACGCATGCCCGAAAGCATCCGTATACTGCTCACCGCCTTCGCCGATACCGAGGTGCTGCATTATGCCATCAACAAATCGGGCATCTCTTACTTCGTGGAAAAACCCTGGAACGAGAACATACTGGAGGTAACCCTCGACAACGCCGTGGAGTTGTACCAGTCGAAAACCGATATAAAAGAAAAAAACATTGCCCTGCAAAAAACCAATGATGCCCTTACCCGCCTGGTGTACAGTGCCTCGCACGAGATGCGTGCCCCCCTTACCAACATACTGGGACTGGTAAAAATTGCGCAGGTGGAAGAGGATATACAGGAAATGCGATCGTATTTCGACATCATCGAAACATCGGTGCTGCAACTCGACGACTTCCTGCGCAAACTCATCGGCTATTATAAAAACACACGGGTGGAAAATGAGCTGAATGATATCGACTTTTCGGCCCTCACCGATGAGATCATTGAGCAGACAAAATTCATCGACGGGGCTTCCAATATCCGCTTTGAAGTATCGGTATCGCAATCGGGAACTTTCGTTTCCGATGCCACCCGTATTAAAATGATACTGATGAACCTGATCTCGAATGCCATCAAGTTTCAGAAGTCGGATGGTAACCCGGGACGTATCTTTATTACCATTACCTCCGAC
>JBGAVF010000055.1:0-13236 GCA_044228315.1 Bacteroidia bacterium
ATTGCTGGAACCGGGAAACATCTACAATATGATCCCAGGAATACCGAATGAACATTTTACCGGCATCATAGCTTGTGTATGGTTCCACTTTTTCCCCAACTGCCATCTTTACGAGCGCCGCGGGCTGGTTTTGTCCTGCACCTGCACTTAAATAGATCCATGCCGGGCAGCGGGGGTTGATCTCCATAATGTAGAGTTCGTTCTTATCCGTCATCATGATCTCGAGTTCAAAACCTCCTTTCCATTTAGTAGCAGCAATAAATTTACGGGCCAGATCCAGGAAGGCATCATCTTCCAGCGTAATGCCGGCCCAAGCCTTGCCTTTGTCGGTGATATACATTTTGCGCATGGGAATAATGCTGATGGCATTGCCTTGTCCATCACCCAGTGCGGCAATGTTTATTTCGGTACCTTTAATATACTGTTGTACAATGATGGGCAGGCCCCACTTGGCACTGATCTTATAAAATGCCTTCTGTGCCTGCTCAAGTGTATAGGCAACCACGGCTTCATAAAATTTCCCTTTCACCACCAGCGGATAGCCAAACTCTTCGCCGAGCTGGGGAAGACTTTCGGTGGTGTAAATAATTTTATCACGGGGCACAAAGAGGGAATGCTTTTGCCCGAATGCATACAGATTCTGTTTGTCGCGTGCATCAAACATTGCCTGGGTGGGTAGAAACGTGTGTATGCCTAATGCATTGAGGCGGGGTTCTATAGTGATGAAATTATAAAGTTCTGCATCGAAGTTCGGGATCACCACATCGATGTTTTCTTTTTCATGAATTCCTTTCAGGATATTGAAGAGCACCTCTGCACCTGCCGCCGGATATGATATCTGGTAGGTTTTATCGCAGATGCCGTCCATATAAATGCCGGGTTCCAGGTTTTCATAAGCCAGGCCAATGATGCGTACCGGTCGGTCAATACCTTCGCGAATGGCCCGGATCACGGCCACACCGGGCCCCGGGCTGTCGATGGCATTGAGTCCGGTAACCGCAATAACAAGAGGGGATTTTGTGTTTTGCATAGTGAGCGGGGGAGTAGTTAATTTTATTGTGCCAGCAGGTTGTTTTCTTTCAGAGTATGTACAAATTCGTCCACATCCTTTTCAAGGGTGATCTTATCGGTATCATACAATTCCAACAGCGTCTTTTTTATTTCCGAGAGCGATTTCCCTTCTTTCATCATGGCAATGATGGAGGCCGCTATTGGATTGGTACTGTACGAGTCGCCGGTAGCCGGGTTGAAAACAAACCCCAGTTCGTTGGTTGCAATATTTTTCTTGATCATGGTAATAACAGGTTAGATGCCGAACAGATAAAAAACTTTCAATAAATTTTTTGTTTTACCCAAATATAATTGTCGATAAGGATGTCGTTCTTCAAAATCCCTTTCCGTTGCACGGTTTCAAGGGAGTAACCGTTTTTTTCAAGCACCCGCATACTCGCTTTGTTGTATTCAAATACTTCCGCCACGATCCGGTTGATGACAAAATTTTCAAAAATGTAATCGGTCATGAGGCGCACCGCTTCAGTAGCAATTTTACGGCCCCACCAGGGTTCAGCGATCCAGTACCCCAGTTCCACATTCATCCGGTAAATATCGGATTTAAGCAGGATGCCTATGCCACCGGCAATTTCCCCATTGGAGGTGATGGCAAAATTCTGCACCGGTGTAAGTGTTTCCTGTGCAGCAATAAAATGTTCGGCATCTTCTTTTGTATATGGATGTGGGGTTATATCCCGCAGGTTATTCCAGATATGTATATTGTTGAAATAGGCTTGAAGACGTTCTGTATCTTCGGGTTGCCAGGGTTTGAGCGCGATGATTTCCATTTTTTCAATCGGTGTTTTACTGCCGTTTTGAAAGCAGTTTTGATGTATCAAAGGTAAATGTATAAATAACAGTTTGTATCATTGCTTCTTAAAGTTGTTTGCCTGCTGCATGCAAAACGGGATATTTGTGGGGGCGGATGGGATTGCTGCCTCCCGAACCGGGGACAAGTAACCCTATAATTTACCTTCCGTTGCGAAGTTGGCAGGAGGCGATTAAGTATGGCTTTCGACAGGCTTAAAATTGTATAAATCAGGATATCAGGGATGGAAAAAATTATCCGACCGGTGAACAGGTAGTGCAGGCCATGGCCGACGGGCGCAGGAACAGCTGGTCGTTTGTGGCGCGTACCTTTCTCTTCGACCGTATTATCATGCAGCATATACAGGAAGGGTATGACATGGTGGTGAATCTGGCCAGCGGGCTTGATGTGCGGCCGTACCGTCTCAACCTGCCTTCTTCGCTGGTGTGGGTAGATGTGGATATGCCGGAGATGATTGCGTACGTGGCGCCGATGATGGCTGCTGAAAAACCGGTATGTGAACTCGAAAGGATCCCGCTCGATCTGTCTGACCGGGAGGCACGTCTTGAGTTGTTCGATGCCCTGGACCGGCGAAATAAAAAAACGCTGGTGGTATCGGAGGGGCTGGTGGGGTATCTGGATGCGCCGGAGGTCGGAGCGCTTGCATACGACCTCTCGCATTTCAGGCAATTCAGGCACTGGGTCCTCGATCTGATGTCGCCCGGTATTTTACCGCTTATTCAGGACGAGATGGGCTCGTTACTTGATGAAGCCGGTGCACCTCTGAAATTTGCACCGGATGAAGGAGAGGACTTTTTTCAGTTGTTCGGCTGGAAACCGGTTCTGTCGGAGTCGAAACTGAAAACTGCCCTTGCATTGAAACGGGTGCCTGAAGCGTTGATGGATTTTGCTCAAAAACCGGAACCTAAAGGTCCCAAAGGGTCTTTCCCCTGGTCAGGCGTATGTGTATTCGAAAACAAAAGGGCATAAAAAAGGGGCCGGTTATTTCAACAGGCCCCTTGGTGTTTTTTTTAAAAATCGAAATATTCAGGAATCCGCGTTTCCTGTTATTCGGTAGCCCCCATCCGTTTTAAATAATGAACGTGAGAAGCAATAGCGGTGGTCATTTTTGGGTATTCAATGTATGGAATGCCGTGCTCCTGACAGGTTGCTTTTATAATTTTCGAGATCTTCGGATAATGTACATGGGAGATTTTTGGGAACAAATGGTGTTCTACCTGGAAATTCAACCCGCCCACTAACCAGGAAACCAAGCGGTTATTGGTAGCAAAATTGGCGGTGGTTTTGATCTGATGTATGGCCCATTCATCTTCCATGCGACCGGTAACATTGTTTCCATGCGGGTCAGGGAAGCTGGTATCTTCCACCGTATGGGCCAGCTGAAATACAATACTGAGCACGAAGCCGGCAATGAGGGTAAACGTGAGGAATCCTACAAGCCAGGGAATAACGCCTACCATGTAAATGGGCAGGGCAATGAAAATCACAATATTGGCGAGTTTGAATGCCCAAAAGATGGCATGGTCAATGAAACGCATTTTCTTAATTGGAACCGAACCCACCTTGCCTGTGAAATACTTCTTATAATCGGTATAGAATATCCAGAAGAGGTAAAGCAACATGTACAGGAACCAGAAATACAAATGCTGGTACTTGTGCATTTTATACCGTTTCTGGAACTTGTTCATGCGCATCAGTATGCCCACATTCACATCGTCGTCTACCCCTTCAATATTGGTATAAGCATGATGTATGATATTGTGTTTTACATTCCACATAAAACTGCTGCCTCCCAGTACGTTGATGGAATAGGCAGCTGCCTTGTTGAGCAGTTTAAAACGGCTGAAACTTCCGTGGCTTCCGTCGTGCATTATATTAAAACCGATGCCGCTTACAATTAAGCCGAGCATGGCACATTCGAGGATGCCAAAATACCATACCGGTGTAAAAAACACCAGATGGATATACGCAACAACCACTAATGTGGTGAAAATGAAGGCTTTTACGTATAATCCCAGGGTGCCGTAAGAGGCAATATTGTTGGCTTTAAAGTATTCATCGATGCGGTGTTTTAATTCCACGTGAAATGAAGGTCTGACAACCGGAAATTTTGGAACATGCATAAAGACTACGTACGTTAAATAATTGGTGGCAAAGGTAACGAAATTCGGTGAAACGCTTTTTTTGAGGGTTTTCCGACCCAAAAAAAGGCCGTATCGGGGGATACAGCCTTTTTTATTAGAATATTGAAATGCTTATTTGATACCTTCTTCGTTGCTTCCACCCAGGTCAACCACAACCGGAGTAGCCACACAAATAGACGAGTAAGTTCCTACAATTACACCAATGAGCATGGCGAACGAGAAACCTTTGATGGCGGCACCACCAAACAGGAAGAGGATCAGACAAACCAGTGCAACGGTTCCTGAAGTAACGATGGTACGGTTCAGGGTGGCGTTCAAGGCATAGTTGATGATTTTTATCCGGTCTTTCTCTTTTTTGTTATTACCCAGGAATTCACGGATCCGGTCGAATACCACCACGGTATCATTCATTGAGTACCCGAGTACGGTGAGGATAGCGGCAATGAAGTCCTGATCCAGGTCCATAGAGAATGGCATGATCCCGTCGAAGATGGTGAACAGGGAAAGTACCAGAAACACGTCGTGGAACAAGGCCACTGAGGCACCCAAACCAAACTGCCAGCGACGGAACCGGATCACGATATAAATGAACATACCGATGATCGCGATGAGGATGGCCCGGATGGCGGCATATTTTGCATCGGATGCCATGGTAGCTCCAATACGGCTGCTGCTTTCAATGGTGGCATGGTACCCGAGTTGTTCCAGGCCTTTGGTAAGTTCGGCACGGATATCATTGTCGGTGGCTTTGGCATCGTCGATACGGTACGTTGTGGTGATGCGTACACGGGTATCGCTTCCGTAGGTCTTCACCTGTGGATTCTGATGGTTGAAGTAGGTGGCCAGTCCGGAAGCAATCTCTTCCGTAGTAGCCGGCTTATCCAGCTTCACCACATAGCTCCAGCCTCCCTTAAAGTCAACACCCAGTGAAAATCCTTTTGTAAACATGGAGATGATACCGGCCGTGAGGATAATTCCCGAGATGATATAATAGTATTTACGTTTTCCTACGAAATCGAAATTCGATCCTTTGAAGAGGTTGGCAGAAAGGGAAGTGGTAAAATGAATATCACGTCCCTTATCCATCCAGCGTTCGAAAAGCAGACGGGTTAAGAAGATGGCCGTAAAGAGGGAGGTCATGATACCGATGATGAGGATAACGGCGAATCCCTTGATAGGGCCGGTTCCTAAGAACACGAGTACAATACCTGCAAGTAAACTGGTAACGTTGGAGTCGATGATCGCTGATAAAGCATGTTTATACCCCGCCGCAATACCCTGCCTCAGGTTCTTCCCGTCTTTGAGTTCTTCCTTTATACGTTCATTGATCAGTACGTTGGCATCCACCGCGACCGCCATGGTTAACACAATACCGGCAATACCCGGCAGGGTAAGGGCACTGTGAAGGGAAGCGAGTACACCGAGAATAAAGAACAGATTGACAATTACCGCAAGGTCGGCTGCCATACCGGAGTTGTTATAATAAATCACCATGAAGATGATGATGGCCAGGAAGGCAATGAACAAAGTGATGAGACCCGAACGAATGGCTTCTTTACCGAGGGTAGGACCTACCACAGCTTCTTCAATAATTTTACAAGGAGCCGGGAGTTTACCGGTTTGGAGGATATTGGCCAAATCCTGGGCTTCTTTTACCGAGAAACCACCACTGATCTGCGAATTACCACCCGGAATTTCACCGTTCACATTCGGAGCAGAATACACGGCCCCATCAAGTACAATGGCTATGCTCTTACCCACATTCTGACGTGTAATAGCGGCCCAGTCCTGCGCCCCTTTTGAAGTCATCTGCATGCTCACCTCCGGGTTGTTGGTAATCATATCATAGTCCTGACGGGCTGATGCCACGGCAGATCCATCCATCACCGGACCCTTGGTCACATCTTTTGCTTTCAAAGCATATACTGCAATGAATGAACTTCCATCTTTCGAGGTTGATGCTTTATTACCGAAGGCGAAACGTATACCCTGGGTGGCAGGTAGTGAGTTGATAAGGTTCTGTGCAACCGGATTGTTAATATATTGGTTGAATTCTGCCGTGTCTTTTGTTTGCAGGTAACAGATCAGAGATCCTTTGATATACCCGTTGGTTTTGTCGATGAGGAAGTTGTTTCCTATCAGGGCGATGAGGGGACTTTCTTTCTTGAATTTCTCATAACGTTGCTCCTGCGACATGCGGGCTGTGTCGGAGTCGTTGGCCAGAGAGTCAGGTTTCTTAACAAGAGAAGCCATGGCAGCTGAATCTACAGTACCGGCACTTACACGGCCTATGGTTTTACTAACGGTATCCAGTAACTTAATTACATCTTCACCATTGGCATAAGTTTCCCAGAATTCGAGCTTGGCGGTACTTTGCAGGAGTTTGCGCACACGATCCGGTTCGTCGGCTCCGGGTAACTCCACCATAATACGGCCCTGGTTTTCAAGTTTCTGAACATTCGGCTGTGTCACACCAAATTTATCGATACGGCTACGGATGATCTCATACGAACGGTCGATGGCACGGGCGGCTTCTTCACGCAGAAGTTTAAGCACATCTTCATCACTGCTGTTGAAGTTCAGGGTTTTGTTGTTAGGGGTAGCAAATATGGCAGCCAGCTTGCTGTTCGGACTCAACTTTTTGTATTCATCGTAAAAGATATCGATGAAATTACGCTGGCTTGTAATGGCAACCAATTCGGCGTTGTCAACCGCTTTGTTGAAGTTCGGATCAGGATTGCCTCCGGAAAGGGCTTTGATCAGCTCTACCTGCGACACTTCCAGGGTAACGTTCATACCCCCTTGCAGGTCAAGACCCAGATTGATCGCTTCTTCTTTGCATTCTTTATAGGTAAAGAACTTGCCAAAAAGCAGGGGTTTGTTGGCTATGGAATCTTTGAAATGGCGCTCCATAGATGCTCTCATGGAGTCAGGGTACTGCATGGCAAACTTCTTCGCTTTGTTATCCTGCTGCCACACCAATACATTGAACGACAACTGGTAGATGCTTATGAGCGCCAGAACTACAGTAAATAAGATAATCAATCCTTTATTCTTCATTGCTGCTTCTTAAAATATTACGTAATGAAATGTTGTATTAAACTATTTTTAAAACCTATCCGAAGGGGAGGAGGCCTAAAAAATGAGGTGCAAAGATATAAAAGTAGTGCAAATAGGCAACTTCTTCCTTATATGTGTACCGAAGGGGGCACAAGACGTGAAAAAAAGCAAGGGTAAGAAGGTTCCGGAAAGCCTGTGTTTCGGTCCCCGTTAAAAGAATACGCACCCGTTTTTGTTCCTTTGTTGCCGGAATCCCAATACCCATGAAAAAAATACTGGTTACCGGCGGTGCCGGATTTGTTGGCCGGCATCTCATCTTGCCTTTGCTTCAGCAGGGGCACCGGGTAATCTGTGTGGATCCTGTGGTGCCGCTTACCGGCGGAATTCATCCGGAAAAAGGATGGGGTTTTTATGCCCCGTTCGATTTTCAAAACTTTACTTTTATAGGAAAGGACTGCCGCGACTACTTTACTGAAACCCCCGATACAGATTTTGATGAAGTATATCACCTGGCGGCTATTGTGGGCGGGCGAAAAATGATAGAGAACAACCCGTTGGCCGTGGCCGACGACCTGAGCATCGACAGCCGTTACTGGCAATGGGCCTGTGCCACCCGTCCTGGAAAAACCATTAATTTCAGCAGCAGCGCTGCCTATCCGGTGAAATACCAGCAGGAAGGCAGCTATTCCTTGCTACAGGAATCCATGATCGACTTCAACGCCGATATCGGTATGCCCGATATGAGTTATGGCTGGTCGAAACTTACAGGGGAGTATCTGGCGCGGATGGCTTTTGAAAAACACGGACTGAGGTCGGTCACCTACCGTCCGTTCAGCGGGTACGGTGAAGATCAGAATGCCGCCTATCCGTTTCCTGAAATATGCCGGAGGGTGCTTCAAAACCGGGGACGGTCAGAAATTATGGTATGGGGCAGCGGCCGGCAAATGCGCGACTTTATACATATCAGGGATTGTGTGAAAGGTATTTTTCTGACAAAAGACCGCATCGAAGATGGCAGTGCAATAAACTTATCAACCGGAATTTACACATCGTTTATTTCATTTGCCCGTACAGCCCTGGAAGTGGCCGGCTATAGCGCGGAAATTACTGCACAAAGCAACACGCCCGAAGGTGTATTTGCCCGGGCAGGTGATACCACCCTGCAACGCAGCATGGGATTTCAGCCGGAGGTTTCACTACGGGAAGGGATTGTACGGATGATGCACTACCTGAACCGCTGAACCGGTTGTTTACCGCTTTACTAATTTAAAAGCGATATCGCGTCCCAGTCCTTGCTTCATGGCCAGGGTGATCCATACCAGTGCCATTTTTTCGATCAGTTCAAACGCTTCGTTTCCACCTAAATCGTAACAGTTTTCAAATCCCAGGTCGAGTGCCAGCGTCCGGGCCACCGCTTTTCCTTTTTCACTGCTGCCGGCCATATACATATCAATAGCTTCCCCACCATACACCGGATCCAGCAGATTGCCGAATCCGGTGGTGTTGAAGCATTTTATGACATCGGCACTTTGGGTAACGTGTATCAGGGCGTCGGCGGTATTGGTGAATCCATCCGGTTTCAGAAAAACGGAATTCATGGTATCGATGATCACCTTTCCGGTAACATCACCCAATGACCCGGATACTTCTTTCACTTTCGCTGCCGGGGTTGATATAACAACAACTTCAGCTCCGGCCACAGCTTCGGCCATGGGAAGGATCTGAATATTCTTTATCCCTTCGAGATTTTCCTTGCCTTTAAAGGCTTGCGGGTTGCGAACCCCCAATAAGATCTCGTGTCCTTTGGAAGCCCAGCCTTTGGCAAGCGCTCCACCTACGTTACCGGTGCCAATGATGGCTATTTTCATACCAGGGTAAATTCAGATGTAATGGTGGCGGTCAGTGATTTTGAGATCGGGCAGTTCTTCTCTGCATCTTCCACCCATACAGCCATCTGCTCACGGGTAACGCCCGGCACCTTGGCCGTAACTTCCAGATGAGAAGCTGTGATGCTTCCGTTTTCAAGTGTAACGGTGCAGGTGGTGGTCACTTCATCGGCGGTAACACCGGCTGCATTCATAATAAAGTTGATTTTCATACAAAAGCAACCGGCATGGGCCGCTGCTACCAGTTCTTCAGGATTTGTACCAATGCCTTCTTCGAAGCGGGAGGTATAATTGTACTGGGTTTTCGATAGTACATTGCTTTGTGTGGTAAGATGTCCGTTTCCGGTTTTTCCTGTGCCGTTCCATACGGCCGTTGCTTTGCGTTTCATAAAAAGGGTATTTGGGTTTAAATAATTAGGATACAAATTAAAGGGTTGTTTGTTTCTTTGAGGCACTCATTCCAAAAAGAGCAAAATCATATTTCACCGGGTCCACGGGGTCGAGTTGGCGAAGGTTGGCTGTGAGTTCCAGGGCGCAATCCCAGTCTATTGCTTTGCGTGTGATGAGCCCCAGCTGCCGGGCTATACGTTCGGCATGCACATCCACAGGGCAAATGAGCTGGGCCGGCCGGATCTGTTTCCAGAGTCCGAAATCAACCCCGTAACGGTCGTGCCGCACCATCCAGCGGAGGTACATATTCAATCGCTTACAGGCCGATTTACGGGCCGGTGTGGCAATATGTTTCCGGGTGCGCTGTGGCGCATGTTCATCATCGAAGAAGTATGTATGGAAGCCGGACAGCGCCCGGGTAACATCGGCACTTCCCGGTGGCAGGTGTTTTGTAAACGCAGTCTCCAGGGAATTTTCAGAAGTGTAATGTTTGCGCAGAAAATGAATGAAATAAAGCAGATCCGTGGCGTTGAATGTGCGGTGTACAAAAGCCTGCATCGGGATGAGGTCCTTTTCGGTATGATGCAGAATAAACTGGTGAGGCGCTCCGTCCATGAGTTGCATGAGACGGTTGCTGTTATTAATGATGGTGGTTCGTTGGCCCCAGGCCAGGGTAGCTGCGAAAAACCCGGCTATCTCGATATCCTGTTTCCTGGTGAACCGGTGCGGAACGGAAATGGGATCGAAGGCAATAAACTCAGGATTGTTATACCGGGCCACCCACGTATCGAGCATCGCCCGCAGAGCTTCAGTTTTCTTCATCGTTTAATACGCCCCCCTGTTCCATGAACTCGCGGGAGGTTTCGCTTTGCCGGCGCAGCGCTTTCCAGGATAGTCGAATCGCTACCACTAATGAAACAAAAGCCCCCAGGGCGATGTACGACATTTCCTGTTGCATAAGGCAGAAATCGTAGAACCCGTGAAAAAGCACGGCACCACCAATGGCCATCACAGTGTACTGCCATGATTTTGTCTGGCTGAATTTGGCCAGGCCGGTATAATATCCCATGATGACGGCAAAGGTGGCATGGGCCGGCACCGCCGTAAGCATGCGCATGATGGCGGTGTTCATTGGGTTGTCTGATCGAAGCACGTACATGATATTTTCACCGGCTGCAAAGCCCATACCCACCATCACACAATACACGATCCCGTCGAACGGTTCATTAAACGCTTTTTTGCGGTACGCGGCCCAGTACATAAACAGGTATTTACAGCCTTCTTCGGCACCGGCAATCACAAAAAAGGTGGAATAAAACACCGCCAGGACATGGGTGCTCGATGAAACGAATTTCATCTCAAGATAGGCCGCCGGTATGATGCTCAGCAATCCGTAAAAAAAAGCTTTGATCAGTAAAAAAACGGGCTCTTTTTCTTGTTTGTCGCGGTAATAAATATACAGGATGATGGCAATAGCTGGGGCAACAGCCAGAAAAACGTACAACATATAAGTCAGTAAGGTTGAAGAATCAGATTGCTAAAATGAACAAAAGGAATCACATCTCGTTAATTTCCATTAAAATATTCTTGCAATTGGCTTTTACTTATAAATTTGCATGAGGAAACCCCTGTGCCATATGAAACAAATTTACATTACTCTGTTTGCCTTTTTCTGCTCACTCACACTTCACGCTCAGATCGTTGTTACGAATCCGCTGGCTATACTGGCAGGCCATTCGGATGAGGTAGTATGCGTAGCAATATCACCCAATGGAAAATATATCGCCACAGGCTCATGGGATAAGAATATCAATATTTACAGTGCCGATAGCTTTAAACTTATAAAAACCCTCAGCGGGCATTCAACCGTGGTGAATTCAGTAGCCTTTAACAAAGACAGTAAGTTTCTGGTGAGTACCTCCAATGATCATATTGTAATTGTATGGGATATTGAAAGTGGTGCCGTTAAACATAAGTTCTTCGGGCATTCCGACAATGTAAATTCAGCGGTTTTCGACATGCAGAACAAAACCGTTATTTCAGGTTCCCGCGACCAGACCATCAAACTATGGGATATAACCATCAACCAGATCCTGATAAAAAGTATCAACGTGGGCGCCAATATTAATAAAGTAGCCATCACCAACGACGGCCGCAATATTTTGGCCGCTACCGAGAAACCCGATCTGCTGATGTTCGATATGAACGGCAAACAACTGAAGTCGTTCGTAGGCCACAAGGCCCCGATACTCTCAGTAGCCGTAGCGTTGAACAACCGATACATTGCCACTGCTTCGGTTGATAAAACCGTGATCCTGTGGGATCCGGTAAGTGCCAAGCCGCTCAAAACCCTCACCGGTTTTCTTCAGCGTGTTACCGGGGTGGCCTTTAGCCGCGATTGCAAATACCTGGCTACCTCCAGTTTTGACGGTACTTGTAAGATATGGGAAGTGGAAACCGGCAAGCAGGTGTACAGCTATGAAAATAACGGTATCAATATTTCGGATGTAGCTTTCAGCACCGATGCCCGTATCATTGCCACCGCTCCTCAGATCCGTGAGGTGAACAACAACGGTTCACGGGTGTTTAAAGCCATTGAAGTGGTGAATACCGGCACACCCAATAAGGATACCCCTCGCCCGCAAACGCCGGCACGTAATCCGAATACCCCGGGAACTACCACACCCGGCACACAGGGAACACGTCGCGCACCGGCCGATTCGGCTACAGCTCGTCCGCGTTAGTATTAAAACAAGGCAATTTTATTTTTATTCATCACAGCCATCACTTTTCCCTGCACTTGCGAATTGTACAGGGGTGAGTTTTTGGAGAGTGAATGATTGGTTTGTGCCGAATACTCCCATCGTTTTTCAGGGTGGAAAAGCGTGAGATTGGCGGTTTCTCCCTCTGCTATTTTCAGCGCCGGAAGATTCAGGATTTTTCGGGGATTCCGGCTCAGCACTTCGGTAAGTTTTTCATTTGAAAGTTGCTTTCCCGCTTTCAGCAGAAGCGGGTAAAAGGTTTGCAACGTACTCATCCCGTTGGCTGCAATATCGAATTCCACTTCCTTGTGTTCATCATCTTGCGGGCGGTGATCGCTGCTTATGGCATCAATGGTACCATCGTTCAGTCCCTCGAACAAGGCATCCATATCGTCGCGGGTTCGTAACGGCGGGTTTACCTTATAGTTGGTGTCGAAGTCCATCAGGGCTGTTTCATCATACACCAGATTGGCAATGGCCACATCACAGGTCACCGGCAGGTTCTCGGCTTTTGCTTTGCGTATAAGTGCCACGGAACCCCGGGTGCTGATATGTGAAAAATGGATACGGCTTCCCGTGTAGCGCAGCAGTTCAATATCGCGGGCAATCATCAGCTCTTCAGCTATGGCAGGAATACTTTTTAATCCCAGAAGCACAGAGGTGATGCCTTCATTCATTTTGCCTTTGTTGCTGATGCTGGTTTCATCGGCATGAACGGCAATAAAGCTGTTGAAGTTTTTTACATACAGCAGGGAGCGCAGCATCACACCGGCATTCATTACCGATTTGTTGCCATCAGTAAAAGCTACGGCACCGCTGCTGTGCATGTCGAACATTTCTGTCATGTGCAGGCCTTCGCTGTTTACTGTAAGGGCTCCATAGGGCAACACATCGGTGATGAGATCCCTTGTTTTGGCTTTTACGAATTCAATATCGGCTTTGCTTTGAAGTACCGGATTTGTTTCCGGGGTTATAGCCACTGCGGTAAATCCACCCGAGGCGGCAGCCAATGCTCCGGAGGCAAGTGTCTCCTTCGGCTCGTAGCCGGGTTCACCGAACTGCGCCCTGAGATCGCACCAGCCGGTCGACAAGTAGGCTCCGGTGGCATCGATCAC
>JBGAVF010000056.1:0-13475 GCA_044228315.1 Bacteroidia bacterium
GATGGTGTCCTGTATCCACGAATCTTCGGCATCGATGAAAAGACGCACTTTCATCTCGGCAGCTGTTTTACATATTTTTCCGAAACGGTTATACGCTGCCGTAAATTCAGTAAGTTCGGCTTCGCTCATCACGTCTTTCAGTTCTTTCAGGTCGAGAGTTCGCCGCTCCTGCAGGGCTTTGAAGTAATGCTGATTGGCTTTCTCAAGCAAGGCAAAACGTACAATGCCCGTGGTTTTAAATACACTGAAGGCGATGGCATCGCGCTGGGCCGAAGCTTTGTAAATGGTGCGGATGATCTCTTCGCAGGTATGATCAAAGGCTCCTTCATTTTCTTCTCCTTCTACACTGTAATCAAGGATCGATTTTACATTGCCTTTTTTCAGCTGATCGATCACGGCCTGGCATTCATCAATACTCTCACCGCCGCAGAACTGATGGAAGATGGTGTCTTTCACAATGCCCTTCACAAAGGGGAAATGCCAGCGTAATGCCCAGGCGGCAATGAGCGGCCCCTTCTGTACTAAAAAGGCCGAGTTAAAGCTTTTGAATAGCCAGTGTGCCTTTTTTAAATCCGCATCGGTTTTGCTTCTGAAGGCAATCTCTGTATCTGAAAAGTTGAGACTCATAGTATTTTTTGTGGACAAAAATACTTGAATTATGCAATCACAACTATGTTTTTCGTCATG
This sequence comes from Bacteroidia bacterium, assembly GCA_044228315.1. GTDB lineage: Bacteria > Bacteroidota > Bacteroidia > UKL13-3 > UKL13-3 > CAINMV01. The sequence goes on from JBGAVF010000056.1 coordinate 688, forward strand.
TACATAATTTTTAATTTAATTTCGCCTCAAACGCAATTATGACGGAATCTTCCCCGGTGATCTATTCACATAAGGTACTGGCTTCGCTGGTGAAAAAAGGCGGTTATTCATCGGTGTATATTCTTACCGATGACAACACCTTCACGCATTGTTACCCGCGCATTCAACCGTTGTTTCCCGATGCAGGTGTACTGAAAATGAAAGCGGGTGAAAAAAACAAGAATCTGAAAACCTGCGAGGAAATATGGAAGTTATTGCTCGAAACCGGCGCCGACCGAAACAGCCTCCTTATTAACCTGGGCGGGGGAGTAGTATGTGATACCGGCGGTTTTTGTGCCTCCGTGTACATGCGGGGTATCGACTTCCTGCATATACCAACTACCCTCATGGCCATGGCCGATGCCTCGGTGGGAGGAAAAACGGGTGTTGACCTGAACGCCTTCAAAAACAGTATTGGCACATTCTCACAACCGAAGGCCGTATGCATCGATACTGCTTTTCTGGCCACATTGCCCGAAAGAGAGCGGGTAGCCGCTTCGGCCGAACTCATGAAACATGCGCTGCTGCAAGGCGGTAAAGAAATAGCCTGGTTTTCCGGAAACCGGTTCAGTACTGTTCCGCTGCCCCGTATCGCAGCACTGGTGCGCCGCTCGGTGGCTTTTAAAACAAGCATTGTGAAAGCCGATGAAAAGGAGAACGGGTTGCGCAAACAACTGAATCTCGGACATACCTTCGGGCATGCCATTGAATCCTGGTTTCTGAAAAAGGGCCGGCCCTTGCTGCACGGAGAAGCCGTGGCCCTGGGGCTGGTGGCCGAATGTTACCTGTCGCATCTGTACCTGGGCCTGGAACTGCACACCCTGAAACAGATCCTGTTCTGGTATGATCTGAATTTCACCAAGCCAAACCTCGGCACCCTCACTTTTGATGAGTGCCTGGCATGGATGCGCAGCGATAAAAAGAACCGCAACAGCCGCATTCATTTTGCATTGCTGAAAGCACCCGCACAGCCCCTGCCTTCGGTCTCCTTCGATGATGCAGATCTGAAAAGCGCCTTCGAATTCCTGCAATCTTTTTAGTTCGGCAACGTGGTGCACGAAATTCAATTACCCATCTCAAAAAGCATAGCCAACCGCTATCTGTTGTTGTCGGCACTGGGCGGCATGGCTCCTGTACCCCTGCCCCACGATGCCTTGCTTCCCAACGATGTGCTGGTAATGCGCCGGTTGCTTTCTCAAAAAGATACCGAGAACTACAACGTACACGATGCCGGCACAGTGTTCCGGTTTTTAACCGCATACCTTTCGGTACAACCCGGCACCCACCGGTTATCGGGTACCGAAACCCTGAACAAACGGCCCATCGCGCCCCTGGTGAATGCGTTGCGCAGTCTTGGTGCATCGGTAACGTACGCATCGGCTGAAGGGGAGGCTCCCCTCATCATTGAGGGCCGTACACTCACCGGAGGCCGCATCACGGCCGATGCCAGCATAAGCAGCCAGTTTGTGAGCGCCCTCATGCTCATTGCCCCAACCCTGGCCCAAGGGCTGCGCCTGAACCTGCCCGGCAGGGTGAGTTCACGCACGTACATTACGCTTACGCAAAAATGCCTGCTCGACTATGGCATTCAGGTGCAGGCCGATGAGCAGTGCATTAATATTCCTCCCCAAAAATTACAACCCTGTAATACCCCCGTTGAACACGACTGGAGCAGTGCCGCTTTCTGGTATGCCCTCTGCGCCATAACCGAAAGGTCGTTTTCACTGCCCGGGTTGAATACCGGTAGCATGCAGGCCGATGCCCAAACCCCGCACTTTTTTGCCCGGCTGGGTGTGGAAACACGGCAAACACCGTTGGGTGTTGAAATAAGCCGGGCCCATGAAATAGAGAAGGATCTTGCCTTTGATCTTTCCGGACAACCCGACATGGCTCCTGCACTTATTGTGGCCTGTTCCGCCCTCGGCCTCAAAGCCACATTCACGGGGCTGCATACGCTCGCTTTTAAAGAATCGGACCGGACAATGGCACTTCAGCAGGAGCTGAAAAAGCTGAATATTCATTTCACCCGGGAAGCAGAGGTATGGAAACTGGATGCCACCGGCGTGCAGTGGCAGGCTACCGAGCTGCATACATACAACGATCACCGCCTTGCCATGGCCTTCATGTGTTTTACGGCCCTGCATCCCGGCATCAGCATTGAAAACCCGGAATGCGTGGCCAAATCCTATCCCCGGTTCATACATCATTTTAATACTGTATTTTTGAATTGAAATGGGATCGAATAGCTTCGGAAAAATATTTACTATTACCACCTTCGGGGAAAGCCATGGCCCGTATATTGGCGCCGTAATTGATGGCTGCCCACCGGGCATTACCATCGACGCATCGTTCATGCAGCACTGCATGCAACGGCGGCGTCCCGGACAAAATGCCTACACCACCGCCCGTAATGAAGCCGATGAAGTGCAGGTCATCAGCGGTGTTTTTCAGGGGAAAACCACCGGAGCACCCATCACGCTGCTCATTGCCAACCACGACATGCGAAGCCCTGATTATGATGAGGTGCGTAAATTTTACCGGCCCTCGCATGCCGACTTCACCTACGAACAGAAATACGGAAATTACGACTACCGGGGAGGCGGACGCAGCAGTGCCCGCACCACCGCAGCAGTGGTAGCCGCGGGCGCCATTGCCTTGCAAATACTGAAAACAAAAGGCATCCGCGTGGTTAGCTATGTGCAGGGCATTGGCCCGGTGATGCTGGAGAAAGAATACAATGCCCTCGATCTGAATACGGTGGACGACTCACCGGTGCGTTGCCCGGATGCTGACACATCAAAGCGTATGATGCACATGATCGATGAAACAAAAGCGAAAGGCGATACCGTGGGTGGCATAATCCGCTGTGTGGCAAGCGGCGTTCCACCCGGACTCGGCGACCCGCTCTTCGACAAGCTGAATGCTACCCTGGCCAAAGCCATGTTCAGCATCAATGCGGTGAAAGGCGTTTCGTTCGGCGACGGCTTCGATGCGGCACGCAGTTTCGGCTCGGTGCAGAATGACGTATTTGAAAAAACAAACGATCAGTGGCATACCCGCACCAATCACAGCGGCGGAATACAGGGGGGCATCAGCAACGGAATGGATATCGTATTCGATGTAGCCTTCAAGCCGGTTTCTACCCTTATGCAACCCCAGGAGACGGCTGACAAACAGGGAAATGCAGGCATTCTAGAACCCGGAGGACGCCACGACGCCTGCGTGGTGCCCCGGGCCGTGGCCATTGTGGATGCTTTTACAGCCCTGGTTCTTCTCGATCATTTGTTAATACAGGGTGCCCTGCAAGGAATTTAAGTGCCTTAGCAATACCTTTGCACCCCTTAAGTATTTAATCGGCTTATTTTAAGCAACGTATTCCATCCCCTAACCGACTAACTGTCAACGAACGTAGTATTCCATGAAGAAACTTTTTTTTATTGCCCTGTTCATCTGGGCCGCCGGTTCTTTGCAGGCGCAGAAGTGCTTAACCGACCAGAACCGCGACCGCATTCTTGCCGATGACCCCTCGTATGCCCTCGATTACCAGAAGCTGATCAACATACAGAATTATGCCCCTCAGCAAAAAACAAACGGTACTGTTCGCATCATCCCGGTAGTTTTTCATGTGATCCACGAGTACGGTGCCGAAAATATCAGCAAGGCACAGATCGATGATGCTATTCGGATTCTGAATGAAGACTACGCCCGTAAAAACAGCGACACCACAAAAACACGTGCTATCTTCAAGGCCCGTTCCGTATCGTGCGATGTTGAATTCCGCCTGGCAAAAATCGACCCCAACGGAAACTGCACCGAAGGGATTGTGCGTGTGAACAGCAGCCTTACCAATGATGCCCGCGACAATGTAAAAGCCGTGAGCTACTGGAACAGCAGCAAATATTTTAATATATGGGTGGTGAAATCCATTCAAAGTTCGGGAGGTCCCGGCACCGTGCTGGGATATGCCCAATTCCCGGGTGTGGGCGCCGCCACCACCGATGGGGTGGTAGTACGTAACGATTGTGTGGGCCGTATCGGCACCGCCGCCTCATCTCCATATTCTTCAGCCTACGGTCGTACCCTGAGCCACGAAGCCGGGCATTACCTCGGTTTGTTTCATACCTTTCAGGGTGGATGTAATATTAATGGTGATCAGGTGAACGATACCCCACCGGCCGCTCAGGAGAATTTCGGCTGCGTGCTCACTACCAACTCATGCATTGTGGGCAGCCCCGATGAACCGGACATGCTCGAAAACTATATGGACTATACCGACGGTACCTGCCAGAATGCCTTTACTGCCGGACAAAAGTCGCGAATGGACGCTGTTTTTGTTCAATACCGAGGTAATCTCATTTCTGCCAACAACCTGGCCGCTACCGGCGTGGATGGCAACGGCCCTACCGCCTGTGCCCCTGTGGTTGATTTTATTGCCACCAAAGTAACCGGATGCACTGGCACCACATTCAACTTCACCGATTTCAGTTATAACGGAACCGTAACCAACTGGAACTGGACCTTCACCGGAGCCGATGTAACCTCCAGCACCGTACAAAACCCAACCGGCATAACCTGGAGCACACCGGGCACTTATTCGGTAAGTCTCACCGCCACCAACGCCAAGGGCAGCAACAGCAAAACCCGCACATCCTATATCACCGTACTTGCCAAAGTGGCCACCGATCCGTTGCCGGTAGTGCAAGGCTTTGAAAGTACCACCCTGGCCATCGACGGCTGGACACTCGAAAATGGAGGCGCCTCGGCCACCTGGCAACGCATCACTTCTACCAAGCATTCGGGTCTGGCCTGTATGTACATCAATAATTTCAGCGGTACCACCAGTGGCGATATCGATGCCTTCTACAGCAAAGGGTATAATTTCAGCGCTGCTAAAAAGCCGTTCATCAACTTCTATACAGCCTATGCACAACAGGCTACCGGCATCAACGACGGATTGAAACTGCTGGTTTCCATCGATTGCGGACAAACCTGGCAGGCCAAATGGGCCAAAACAGGCTTTGCTCTGGCAGGCGGTGTGGCCATCAATACCAGCGCCTATACACCGGCAGCTGCCGACTGGGTACTGCAAACGTATGACCTGTACAGCTACGTAGGACAAACCAATGTGCGTTTCCGTTTTGAAGCCACCAGCAAAGAAGGCAACAACCTGTATATCGACGATATCAACATACTCGATGCCTCGGCCGGCGTGGGCAGCCTTATTCCGCTGGCGTTCGACTGGACCTTGCTGCCCAACCCTACATCGGGCAAAACAACTCTCGCCTTTACACTGGAAAAGAAATCAGAAATATCGGTACGTGTAAGCGATGTGCTGGGTAAAACCATTGACGTGGAAAATAACGTTACTTACAATGCCGGTGAAACACAAATTCAGGTGGCTCCCGATGTGCTGAACCGCCTTTCCGGAAATGTATATTTCGTTACCATCACCGTTGACGGAGCATCGTACACCCGCAAGTTGCTGAAGCAGTAAACACGTCATTCGTTATAAAAATCAAAAGCAGGAAAGAGCCCTCTCTTCCTGCTTTTTTTATGGGGTAAAAATCCGTTTCATCCGGGCCCCGTGCAATGTGATTCAAATCATGCTATTGTCTGACAACCGACAGTATTTCGCGTTGGCATTCGGTGGGAACTTTACAGTGTAAAAGAGGCATACTGCCGTTCTGCAATCGGGCATATATGCCATCTGTAATTTCTGTTACAACCTAAAAAATGCATCCGTGCATTGTTCGTAGAATCACTATTAATCCATTTTCATCATGAAAAAACTACTTACCATCCTGCTCATGCTTCTGATGCTGGGAAGCTCACTTATAGCTCAGAATCTGGTTTGGGCCAAAGCCATGGGAGGGGCCGGAAACGACGGAGCCTATGCCATGGTTACCGATGGCTCGGGTAATGTGTACACCACCGGTCGCTTTTCAGGCACAGCCGATTTCAATCCGGGTACCGGGGTTTTCAATCTCACCTCGGCCGGCAATACCGATATTTTTCTTTCCAAACTCGATGCTTCAGGAAATTTTGTGTGGGCCATGAGTATGGGCGGCAGTGGCAACGACGGTGGAATAGGCATTGCACTCGATCCGTTGAACAATATTCTCATTACCGGATACTTCGAAGGCACCGCCGACTTTGATCCGGGTACTGCTGTGGCCAATCTTACCGCATCAGGAGGGTACGATGCTTTTGTGTTGCGCATTGATATGAAAGGATTTTACAGCTGGGCAGTGAAACTCGGAGGGGCCGGTTACGATATGCCCGGGGGCATTGCCGTGAGTCAAACCAACGGGTATGTGTATACTACCGGAAGCTTTTCATCGGGTGTTGATTTCGATCCGGGCCCCTTGGCATTTACTTTAACATCCAAAGGCAATACCGATGTGTTCGTGAGCTGCCTCAACAACACAGGCAATTATGTGTATGCCCAAAGTTTGGGTTCAACCGATTACGACGATCCGTATTCCATTAAACTCGATGCTTCGGACGACGTACTGATTACCGGCGAATTTGTAGGTACCGTTGATTTTGATCCCGGTAACGGCATCACCAATCTTTCCGCTACCCCTGACTTTGCCGACATCTTTATTCTGAAAACCGATAATACCGGAAAGTTCACCTGGGTTCGCAGCTTTGAAGGCAAAGCCGCAAAACATGTTACCTCGGTAACGCTCGACGGAGCCGGTAATATTTACACCACCGGTTCTTTCAACGGAACCGTGGATTTCAATCCGGCTGAAGTAACCTACAACCTTACCTCCACCGGATACACCGATGCATTCATTTCAAAACTGAACAGCAGCGGTATTTTTGTATGGGCCCGAAGCATTCAGGGAGCACAGGATGCCATTGGCATGGGCATCACCACCGATGCGGCATCCAATGTGTACATCACCGGTTATTTTAACGGCACAGCTGATTTTAATCCGGGACCTTTCACCCTTAACATCACCTCGGCCGGCAATACCGATGCCTTTGTGATGCAGTTGAATGCCTCCGGTTCCCTGGTGGGCGCCCATCGTACGGGAGGTACCGGTTACGATTACGGAGAAGCCATTGTAGCCGATGGCACATCCCGTTGCATCACCGCCGGTATTTTTGCTGCCACCGTTGACTTCGATCCGGGTGTGCTGGTTTCGAATCTTACAGCTGCTGGCTCATCAGATATCTTCATTACCAAACAGACCCTTTCGGCGGTTGGTATTTTAATTCCGCATGAAACAACACAGATAGTGGTAAGTCCGAATCCGGCAATGGATCATATATCGATACAAGCAACACCGGAGGCATACTATACAATAATAGATATGACCGGAAAAACAATTATGGAAGGTATGATGCCGGAGGAAACTGTAGTACTGAATATCAGTACACTGACACCCGGTGTATATCTGCTGCACGTGGAAGGGAAAACAACCCGGCTGATAAAACAATAAAATACGGGAGGTTATTTTACCTCTCCCATAAGTTTGCGCACCAGCGGGGAAATGGCAATAAGTACTACCCCGCTGATCAACGCATAGATGGCAAGCTGGCTGTACCCTTGTGTGTATGAAGTAAGCTTTTCAATCACCGAAGCATTTTCATTGGGCGATGCCATACCGGCACCCAAAATACCTGCGGCATATTGTCCGTAGGCGCTGGCCAGGAACCACATGCCCATCATCACACCCTGCAGGGGTTGAGGCGAAAGTTTGGTCATGATGGATAACCCGATAGGGGAGAGCGACAATTCACCGAACGTGATGATGAAATAAGCGAGGGTAAACATCTCGAGGGAAGTCATGCCCGAAGCATCGGCAAAAAACCGGGTGGCATAAAAGGTATAGAAGGCAAGAGCCAGAAACAGAAAACCGATGCCGAATTTTATTACGGTATTGGGTTCGGCGTTGCGCTTGCTGAGCCAAACCCAGAAGAGTCCGAGCAAGGGTGCGAAGATGATCACAAAAAGAGAATTGGCCGAGTTGTTAATGCCGTTGGGATCGAAGTGTACGCCTGCAATGGTATCGTGCAGGTTGTTGCTGGCAAATAAATTCAGCGACCCTCCGCTTTGCTCGAAGAAGGCCCAGAACAGAATGGAGAAAAGGATGAACACCAGGGCAGCCGCCAGTTTCATGCGTTCCGAAGGCGTGCATTTCGTCATCTCATAAAAAATATAAACAAGGGTACACGGACCGATGATATACATGAACCAGTCGGTGTATTCTGTTTTGGCTACCATTATCATGAGCAGGGGAATCACACAAAGCGAACCGATATAGGTGGCGTATTCATACCATTTCTTATTGTTCCCTTTGCCTTTTTCCAGTGGTGACAAGCCAATGGGTCCGAGCGATTTTTTGGTGAATATGAAAGTAAGCAAACTGATGGTCATTACAATGGCGGCCAGTCCGAAGGCCAGGTTCCACGAATAGGTTTTGGCAATGGTGACACAGGCATATCCGCCCAGCAGGGCCCCCACGTTTATACCCGCATAAAAAAGCGAGAAGCCTGCATCGCGCCGGCTGTCGTTCTCGTGGTATAAGGCACCAACCATGGTAGAGATATTGGGTTTGAAAAAACCGGTTCCTACAATGGTGAATGCGATACCGGCGAAGAAGAGGTCCTTTGGATTAAAAGCCAGAATACAACTGCCGGTGATCATAAGTAAGCCGCCCCAGAAGAGCGATTTGCGAAAGCCCAAAATTTTATCGGCAAACAAGCCGCCGATGAATGTAAAGGCATACACAAAGGCCTGTGTGGCTCCGTATTGTAAATTCGCCACATCTTCCTTCATGCCCAGCCCCACCAGTTTATCAACCATAAATACGGTGAGCATTCCCCGCATCCCGTAAAAGCAGAAACGTTCCCACATCTCTGAAAAGAAAAGATACCAGAGTTGTTTAGGATAGCGTCCTTTAAAATCCTGGATATGTTCCAGTGTGGTGGTGTCGTTGCTCATGGGCGTGTTTCAATTTTTTGTAAAAGTGTTGAATAGACTTCAGAAAAGCAAATGCCACCCGCAATTATTTTGGGCAACACGCAGTTGTGCACTGTGTATGTGCGATGAAAAAGAAAAGCAGGGGAGGCGGTGATCAGGCAAACATCATTTCTTCCACCAGTTGGCAAATGATATGTCCGATGAGTATATGCGACTCCTGTATGCGGGGTGTATCGGTAGAAGGAACCGGCAATAAGTAGTCGCACATTTCTTTCATGCGCCCGCCGGTGGCACCGGTGAAGCCCACCGTGATCATTTTACGTTCTTTGGCCACGGCCAGTGCATTGATGATGTTTTTTGAATTGCCGGATGTGGACAGGCCCACCAGCACATCACCTTCCTGTCCGCATCCCTGCAGGTAACGGCTGTATACCACATCGTAGCTGTAGTCGTTGGCTACGGCGGTAAGGTACGAAGTGTTTACATGCAGCGCTTCGGAATAAAGGGCCGGGCGGTCGGTATAAAAGCGTCCCGAGAGTTCGGCTGCGAGGTGCTGGGCATCGGCTGCACTGCCACCGTTGCCGCACCACAATACCTTGTGTCCGTTTTTGAGCGCGTTCCGCATGGCCTCAGCCACCGCTGCCAGGGTCGAATGTATTTTCTCATCCTCCAGCAGCTGCTGTTTGGTTTGAATTGACGCTGCGATCAATGATGCTATTTTTTCGTTCATGAAGTTTTTCTGAAAAGGTTTATTTACGGAACTGGGCAGCTACAACCAGCTCTTTTCCGCCACCCGAATAATCATAGAAGCCAATGCCGCTCTTTACACCCAGGTTGCCGCTGGTTACCATATTCACCAGCAGGGGGCAAGGGGCGTATTTCGGATTCCCGAATCCTTCGTGTAACACATTGCAGATGGCCAGGCACACGTCGAGCCCGATAAAGTCGGCCAGTTGCAGGGGACCCATTGGATGGGCCATGCCCAGTTTCATCACGGTGTCAATTTCTTCTACGCCTCCGATGCCCTGAAACAGGGTTTCAATGGCTTCGTTGATCATGGGCATTAAAATGCGGTTGCTAATGAATCCCGGCAGGTCGTTGGCTTCGGCGGGCACCTTGCCTATTTTTTTCGAAAGCTCCACAATGGTGGCTGAAACTTCGCGGCTGGTTTTAAAACCGTTGATCACCTCTACCAGTTTCATCACCGGTACCGGATTCATAAAATGCATGCCGATGACCTGTGCAGGGCGTTTGGTAACAGAGGCTATTTTGGTGATGGGAATGGATGAGGTATTGCTGGCCAGGATGCAGGAAGGCTTGCACAGGGCATCCAGGTTTCTGAAGATATCCAGTTTAATGGTAACATTCTCCGTAGCGGCTTCGATCACCAGGTCGGCATCTTTCACCCCTTCTTCCATGGAAGTAACGAAGGTGAGGTTCTGTGAAATCTCATTTTTTACGGCTTCATCAATGGCTCCTTTGCTGATTTGCCGGTCGAGGTTTTTGCTGATGGTGGCTTTTGCCTTTTCCAGCGCAGCCGGATTAACATCCACCACGGTGACGCGGTATTTATTTTGTGCGCATACGTGCAAACGCCATTGCCCGGTACGGTGCCCGGCTCATAACGGAGATCCTGGACCGCGTGAACGTTTGTTGAAATAGTGCGCAAAAACATGACCGGGGTGCAATTAAGAGAAGGAAAGTGTGGCACGAGAACTCATCCCGAGCGTTTTTTCATTTTCTGCTTTTCATCCTGTATCAGCAGGGCCTCGAATATATATTTACGAAGCACCTCTTCGTCAATATCCTTCACCGAGCGGTAATGGATCTGCCGGATCTGTTTTAAATTGTTGAGTGCAAAGGCTCCGTCTTCATCACTCATCAGAATGCCTTGTACAAAGGCTACATAAATATATTTCTTGTTTAGCGACAGGTACAGGAACATCCCCTTGTAGTCGTAAAATGGGGTGTTGTACCGTATGGTCTCCTGAATGTGATCGCTGCACGATAGAATGATACGGCGCAGGGTTTCAAGAATATCATAGTGATCTGCATGATATTCCAGGAAATGATCGGTGTTCTGAAATTTCGGCCAGGACATCCGGTTATTTGCCCTGATTCTTCAGCTTCTCATATTCCTTTTCAGCACTCCATCCAAAATCGGTATGATAGGCTTCGAAATATTGAAGCACGATACCAATCCCCCAGCCCAGCATGGGCCATACCGGCCATGGAATACCGTATTCACCATTGTAATCGTGGTGTGAGAAAAACCAGATGCACCACAGAAATGTGTTTACCACCGCATACGTCACCAGATGACGTTTGAATTTTGCTCTTTTTTGTGCCAGCCTCCAGAGAATTTCATCTTTTTGTTCCATGTGATAAAAATGTAATTTGCAGCACAAATGTATATAAAAAGACGTATGCTCATACCATACGCCAATGATTGATCCTGCATGCCGGAAACAGCGCTTTATCCTGCTATTTATATTCCCTGCCATACACGCAGGAAATCGCTGGAACGGCTGTGCAATTCCCTGTTGAGATCAATGGCCCTGCACAGCGAACAGTGCCCCGAAGCAAAAGGTAAATGCACGCTGGTGTTCTCCGCGGATGCAATGGCTTCTGAGGAAGTGGTAGCGTATGCCCGTACGCTGGATTGGCCTTACGGAAAAAAGGAAGTAATAATGCATCCTTCATGGCTGGGGGCCGACGGCAATAATTTATTTTGTATTTCACAGGCCCGGGAACAAGAGGCGGTGATCATTCTGGAAGAGGATGCGTTCGTGTCATCCGGATTTTATGCGTTTGCACAAGCCGCCCTTACGTTCTACATGCAGCAGCCAGAGATTGCTGCCATCAGCCTGCATAATTATGAATGGAACGAAGAAGCAAACCTGCCTTTCCTGAAAGCCAACAACGGCCTCGATGTGTACGGGTATCAGAAAGTGTCGCCCCACGGCCTCGCCATTTCACAAGGCATGTCGAAGCAATTTCTTGACTGGAAGCAGGCCAACCCCGATCCTGATTTCGGAAACAGCACCCTGCCCATGTATATGAAACAATGGGATGATGTGGTATGGGAGAAGGGTTTTAATAAATACCTTGTTGATACGGGAAAGACATGCATATACCCGTACTACTCCGTAGCAACAAAATTCGGGGAGCCGGGAGTGCATGTGAACAAGCCATTCGAGTTCGATGCTTTTCAGTCCCCGCTTCAGTACGGACAGAGCCGGGACTTCCGCTTTGGTCACACCTCATTCCTTCGATACGACAACTATTGTGAAGCGGCATGGCTGTATCCGGTGGAGGTAAACGGAAAGCAATACATGCCTGAACTCGATCTGTACGGCTGCAAGCAAAAGTTCCGTGCAGACGCTTTGTATGTGATTACCAGTAAAAAAGTTTCTAACTTTGTGCGCAGCTATGGAAGGCATCTAAAGCCGCATGAGTTGAACATTGTATTTGATATTGAGGGCGATGATTTCTTTCTTGCCAAAGTACAGGATATTGAAAAAAACAAACGGGAGTCGGTGCAGAGGATGTATAAAAACTGGTATTATTTTTACCGTGACGTGTCGTTAAAAAAAGTGGTTCAACTAAAATTATTTGAAGTGATTAAAAGAATATTCTGATATGAATAAAGTAGTAAAAAATGCCGATGAAGCCATTCACGATATTGGTGAAGGGGCGGTGATAATGCTGGGCGGTTTTGGCCTTTGCGGAATTCCTGAGAACCTGATCGCCGCCTTGGTGCGCAAAGGTACCTCCGGTCTTACCTGTATAAGCAACAACGCGGGGGTCG
>JBGAVF010000057.1:0-13335 GCA_044228315.1 Bacteroidia bacterium
CGTTGTTTGCCTTTTACGCCGGACAGGATGATAAAAACAGTGCGGCCATCGTGCCTCAGATCTATCAGGCCGGACTGGGCATGCCCGATCGTGATTATTACCTGAACGAAGATGAACGCAGCCAGAAAATGCGTGATGCTTATAAAACCCATGTGAAGAATATGTTCAAACTCATTGGCGACAACGATGCCGATGCTGAGAAAAACATGAACGCTGTATTCAATCTGGAGAAAGCGCTTGCAACCGCTTCATACACCCGTGTGAAACTGCGCGACCCCGAAGCCAATTATCATAAACTTTCGCTCAACGATCTGGGCAAAAACACACCCGGAATGAACTGGAAAGATATGTTGAAACGTATGTCGGTAACCGGATGGGATACCCTCATCGTGGGTCAGCCCGAGTTCTTTGCTGAAGTAGCAAACCAACTGAAATCAACACCGGTTTCCGACTGGAAAAACTACCTGCGCTGGCATACAGCCCACGGGGCCGCAGCCTACCTCAGCAGTGCCTTCGTAAATGAGTCGTTCAGCTTTTACGGTAAAACCCTGAGCGGACAAAAAGAAAACAAACCCCGCTGGAAACGTGTTCTGAATACTGTGGATGGTGGATTGGGTGAATTGCTGGGCGAGATGTACGTAAACAAACATTTCAAAGGAGAAGCCAAAACACGCATGATCGGCCTGGTGAAAAACCTGCAAGAGACCTATGCAGCCCGTATACAGCGCCTCGACTGGATGAGCGCTTCCACCAAAGAAAAAGCCCTGAAAAAACTCAACGCCTTCATGCTGAAGATCGGCTATCCGGATAAATGGAGAGATTATTCAAGCGTGAAGATCGACAAGAACTCCTACGTGAAAAACCTCACTCAGATCGGCGCCTTTGAATACAAACGCATGATCAACAAACTGGGCAAGCCGGTGGATAAAACCGAGTGGGGCATGACACCTCCAACCGTTAATGCCTATTACAATCCGGGATTCAATGAGATCGTGTTCCCGGCCGGTATCCTGCATTTCCCTTTCTTCGATTTCAATGCCGATGATGCCATCAACTACGGCGGTATCGGCGCGGTGATCGGCCATGAGATGACCCACGGATTCGACGATCAGGGCAGCCAGTACGATGCCGATGGCAATCTGAAAAACTGGTGGACCGAAGAGGATGCGGCTCAGTTTAAAAGCAAGACCGGTGTGGTGATCAATCAGTACAGCTCCTATACCGTGCTGAATGATGTGCATGTGAACGGAGAGCTTACACTGGGTGAAAACCTCGCCGACCTGGGAGGTATCAATATTGCCTACGAAGCTTTCAAAAAGACCCCACAGGGAAAATCAAATGAGAAGATCGACGGGTTCACCCCCGATCAACGTTTCTTCCTTTCATGGGCTCAGGTATGGCGCAATAATATCACCGATCAGGCCCTGATGCTTCGCATTAAAACTGATCCGCATTCACCGGGGATCTTCCGTTGCAACGGACCGCTAAGCAACATGCCGGAGTTTTACGCCGCATTTGGCATTAAACAAGGCGATGCCATGTGGAAGCCGGAAAACGAACGCGCGAAAGTGTGGTAATACAATAAGTAAAACAAAAAAAGAAGCCGCTCCTGATTTTACAGGGGTGGCTTTTTTTTATCCTGTAAGCGATGTTTGTATTAAATTTACAAACGCATGAATGCACGGAAAAAAATACTCTTTGTGGTAAATCCGATCTCAGGCGGATTGAATAAGGGACGCCTGCCGGAGATGATCTGCAAGCATCTGGATCGCTCTGTATTTGATCCGGAACTGTTTTACACATCCCTGAAGCTGAATGCCGTACAAATCACTCAAACCGCCATTGATGAAAAGTTCGATATAGTAATAGCCGCCGGAGGCGATGGCACCATGAATCAGGTGGCCCAGAAACTCATAGGCACCAATATTAAAATGGGGATACTCCCGTTGGGATCGGGCAACGGTCTGGCCCGTCACCTCAATATTCCCCTGAATTTATCGAAAGCCATCGGGTTCATTAACCGGCAGTCGAGCCAGCCCATCGACACCATCCGGATCAACGATAAATACAGTATCAACTGCATTGGTATCGGGTTCGATGCCTTTGTGGCCTACCATTTCAGCAAGCTCCCCAAACGCGGACTGCAAACCTACGTTTCCACTACCATCAAACAATTTAAAAACTACCGGCGCCAGCATTATGAACTTACGGTTGACAACCGGGTACTGAACGGCAACGCGGCACTGGTGACCTTTGCCAACTCATCGCAATGGGGGAATAATTTTTACATCGCTTCCAGTGCCGATATACAAGACGGGAAAATTGACGTGACCATCATCAACGACCTCAATTATAAAAATTTTATGCAACTGGGTTACCGGCTTCTCACAAAAACATTGCACCGTTCCAAACAAGCAGAGATGTACCGTGCCGAGAAAATAAAATTATTCCTGCCCGAAAACACACCCATGCATATCGACGGGGAGCCAATGCTTTCCAAAGGACTGTTCGAGATCGGAATCGTTCCCGGCTCCCTGCATATCCTCTGCGATCTGTAAATAAAAAACTACTCTTTGATAAAACGGGCCTGTTGCATTGCTCCGTTACTCATTACCTGAAGTACGTACATCCCTTTTGGAAGTTGCTCCACATGCAACACAAACATGTCGGATGCCGTGGTCTCTTCCTGAACCAGTGCCCCGTTGACATTGTACACTTTCACCTGTGAACCGGCACCGGAATTCAATTGCAGGTGCAGGGCATCACGCACCGGATTCGGAGAAATATACATAGCCGTTTTATCCAATGTATTTATGCCTGCCGGAAAAGCGATCCATATATAATTTGTTTTGGTGGTCTGATCAGAGCCCCATGGGTTGGTTACTTTCAGGTCGATGGTATAAAAACCGCCTTTGGTAAACTTCACGCCAATGCTCTTCAGTGTATCCACACTTCCCGTATTAAAGGTATATGTGGAAGGAAGAATGGTCCACTTCCAGCGGGTAGGTGTATTGGTAGAGCTATCGGTAAGGGTCACCAGGTCGTTGATATTGGCATTCTTTTTATCCGCGCCAAATGCTATTACCGGTGTGTTTCCAATATGTATGTATGCATTTTTGGTAGCGGTGTTTTGTCCGATGGCATTCTGCGCTCTCAGGCTAACCGTGTAGTTGCCATTGGCAGTAAATTTCACATCAATATTCTGCAGGGTATCTACACTGCCATTGGCCAGTGTATAGGTGTTGGGCGTAATGGTCCATTTCCAGCGGGTAGGGGCATCAATGGACTGGTCGGTGAGTTTCACCACGTCATTGATCTTTGCATAAGTCATATCGGCTGTGAAATTGGCAGTAGGGGCCTTGGGAATGAAACGGGCCTGATCGCGGTACCGAACCGACTGAATGCTGACGGTTCCAATACCGGGTGCCACCCGCATGATAATTTCAAGTACCGGAATATGAATGCCCTTGGCAAGCCAGCGGTATTCCACATGATTGTTGGGGAAGGGCAATGTAAAGGAAATAGGACTGGTAATTTTAATGGTATCAATTTCATACACCATCGACTTCACACGCAGGGCATCAAAGGTGCCGAACGGGGTGGTCACCTTTCCCCAGCCATCCACTATGCTCACACGGCTTCCGGCCTGAATGTACTCACCAAAACCGGGTATGGTGGTTTTCACGGCAAAGGTGGTTGAGTCCTTATCGTTATAATTTAGAGGGAAATTGTACAACTCATCAGGGTCGCTGTAATCCGGATGCCAGCGGTATATTACTGGTGGTGGAATCGGGTTCCTTCAATGTATATTTGTTAGCCAGTCGTTTTGTAAAATCACACATTTTCTGGGTCAGCGGACTAGCTTGATATACTGTCGGCACGCTTGTATACAGCCATACCCAGAAAATGCAGAAAGTATGGCGTGAATGCCACGTGGCAGACGACTGTAAGAGCTGGTCGACCCGACGCCAGGGCTCCGTAGTTCCACGTATAGTTCGGTCCGGTAGCCGCATTAATGATCCCGGGCTTCAGTCCGGTAGTATCGGCAGTGCTGTAACGCAGGGTATCATTCACTACCGGCATATCGGTACTGGTAACTGTAATGGGGGTTTGTGCATAGATCCCCGAGGCAAAGAGGAGACACAACAAGGTGAAATATTTTGACATAGTGTGAAAAATGTGGACTGCTGAATAGCAAAGATACTTTTATTTCGCTATTTAATTTCATGTAATGAAGCGGCTGATCTATCTCTTTAACCTTCTTTTAATTTCAGGTATTGCCTCCCGGGCACAGAATTCTCCCGACTGGGCCAGGCATGCGGTGTGGTATCAGATATTTCCGGAACGCTTTGCCAACGGTGACCCATCGAACGACCCTACCCTTGCCTCCTTGCACGGCGCCTATCCGCATAACGATTCCTCGGCCTGGACCATACATCCCTGGGGCAGCGACTGGTACGAACTGCAACCGTATGAAAAGCAGAACGGACAAAACATCTGGTACAATATTCAACGACGCCGGTATGGTGGTGATCTTCAGGGTATCATTAATAAACTCGATTACATTTCAGAACTGGGCATTACGGCCATCTATCTGAATCCTATTTTCTATGCCCCTTCCCTGCATAAATACGATGCCATCTGTTACCATCATGTAGACCCGTATTTTGGTCCCGATCCGGAAGGGGATATTGAACTCATGAAATCGGAAGTGCCGGATGACCCGAAATCGTGGCACTGGACCGCCGCCGATAAACTGGCCTTACAACTGATAAAAGAAGTACATGCCCGGGGCATGAAGATAATTTTCGACGGGGTATGGAACCACATGGGTATTGAAAATGTGTTTCTGAAAGACGTGGCTGAAAAAGGAAAGCTGAGCAAATATGCCAACTGGTTTATTATTGAAGACTGGGATAAACCCGGCACCATGAATATGCCCTTCACCTATAAGGGATGGTTTGGCGTGAAGGAACTTCCGGAGATACGTGAAGATGCGGATGGTATAGTGAGTGGCCCGAAAGAATATATTTATAGCTGCACCGCCCGATGGATGAGTCCTGATGGCGACGTTACAGCCGGCATCGACGGGTGGCGACTCGATGTGGCCTATTGCGTGAACCGTAAATTCTGGAAAGAATGGAACCGTTATGTACACCACCTAAATAAATATTCCTATACCACCGCAGAAATTGTGGATGGCCCGGTGGAAGTAAAAAAATACCTTGACGCCGGGTTCGATGCGGTGATGAATTACAACTTTGGATTCGCGGCTCACGACTATTTCATCAACCACAATCTGGGCTCCACCGGCACACAACTGTATTCCAAATGGACGGAGATGTTCTTGAACTATCAGCAGCAGATGTATGTAATGCAGAACCTGTTCGACAGCCACGATGCGCAACGGCTCTCATCAGCCATTGCCAACCCCGACCTGGGACATTTTGCCGAATGGGGTAAATTCTTCGGCGCCACACAGGCCGAGCATAATGCCGGCTACAATGTATCATGTCCCGGCAGCGAAAATATGTGGCAACGCATGCGATTAATGATCGCATATCAGTCATGGCATGCCGGGGGCTCCCATGATATACTATGGCGATGAATGCGGCATGTGGGGCGGCAACGATCCCGATTGCCGCAAGCCCATGGTATGGCCCGAATTGACGTATGTACCGGAACGGTATGACAGCAAAGGAACACCAACCCGGAACGATGCGGTTCAGTTCGATACCGGCCTCTATGTGCACTACCGGCAATGGATCGCCTTCCGGAGATTGAATCCGATCCTTGCAGAAGGAGATCTGAAACTGGTAAAATCATTTGATACCGAAGGAGCCATTATTCTTTCTCGAACCCTGCATAAGAATACACTGTATATTGTGATCAATAAACATGATCATGCATTTGAGTATTCTTACCGAAACAATAATGGCAATTTTCCGGATCCCATCCCCGAATTTGGTCCACTCCTGATGGGAGAGCCCATGGAGATAAAGCGAACGGCCCAGTACAATTACTATAGCATGAAGCCGTTAAGTATAGCTGTTTACCGCAGCAAATAATAAACCCATGGAGGATAGGGTTAATCTCATTTTTTTCCTACATTTACCATTTTAAGTCCCGTTATATAAACGAACACTAACTTCAACCCTACACTCTAATGAAATCATCTGCATCCCTGTTCCAAAAAATTACAGCCTTTGTTTTTCTGCTTTCCGTGATTCCTTTTTCACTGAAGGCACAAACCAAGGTAACTATTTACGATTCGGGAGAATTGTATTCCACCTACAGCTTTGCTGATAACAAATCGGCCAGTGATGAGGTGCGCAAAAAAGTCGGTGAAGACCTGTTCAAGAAGATCCTTGAGTCATGCAACGAATCGGCCTGGCCAAAAGGCATCTCTACACTGGAAAGCCGCAACCAGAACCGCGAACGTATCAAATCGTATGTTGCCTATCTGGTAACCCGTTTCGACAACGACCAGATGATCGTACTGCGTCTGCCGGCCAAAGAGAACAGTGCCATGCCATCGAATATGAAACCTGAAAAAGATATTTTCTTTATCATGGCCGCTTCAGCTATTGTGGATGCCTCCGTACAGGCGCCTATGGACAATACCGTTAAAAGCGATGACAACGCCGATGAAGCTGTGATCATTGTGAATCCTATGGAGCTGTATTCCACCTATAACCTGAAAGGTGATTCCGCGGCCCGGGCTCTGATCATTTCCGATGAAGGATTGAATGAAGATGAATACTTGCAACTTTGCATTCTTGCCAATGAAGAGAACTGGCCCACCGGACTGAAAACATTTGAATCGAGAAGTAAGTGGCGCGAACGCATGAAAGACTACAACGCATACATGGCTGCCGAATTTACCAGCAATGGAAAGCCCCTTATGCTGGTGTATATTCCGAAGAAAGGGAACGAACACATGCCTGCCGAAATGCAGCCACTCACCGACATGGGATTCTACGTGGTATTCAACAAGATTGGTGTGGAATACAAGAAGAACAAATAAGTCCCTTTACCACACGATCTTTTGCTTGTGTAAAAAGGCGTGAATGCCTTTCTTACAATCGTCCGTGGCACGGGCCTCGGCATTCTTCTCGGTAGCCAGGATCATGGCCTCATCCGGCGATTTCGTGAAAATTTCCGCCATCAGTTCTTTCGTCATGGCCACCGACGACGACGACGTATTGTACGCAACCTTGGTGGCACATTTTACTACTTCTTCATCCAGCGACTCCGCCGGAAATACCGCAGTGATTAGGTTATAATTTACTGCCTCATCCCCTTTCAGCCATTTCCCTGTAAGCAGTAATTCCTTGGCCCGGGTTTCACCGGTTTTGCGCAAAAGATAATAGGATACGATGGCCGGTATAAAGCCAATGTTCACCTCGGTGTAACCAAAGTTGGCATCGGGAGTTGCATAACACAGATCACATACCGTGGCCAGTCCGCAGCCACCGGCAAGTGCCGAACCATGTACCTGGGCGATGATCAGTTTAGGATGCTGCTGAATGGCCCGGAAAAGATCTGAGAGTTTTCTTGAATCGGTCAGGTTCTCTTCATACGTGTTTTGCTGAAGTTGCTGCAAATAAGCAAGGTCGGCGCCGGCACAAAAATTTTCACCATTCCCTTTAATGATGATCACACGAACATGTGCATCCTGCTTCAACATATCCAGATGGTTTTTAAGCGCCTCGATGAGTTCGGCATTGAGGGCATTGCGCTTTTCCGGACGATTCAGGGTAAGCCATACAATACGGTCTTCCTGTTCTTTAATAATGGTATCCATTGCTATTTTAAATCAACTGTGTACAAAGGTACGGGGTGGCCCGAATAAAACCGTCACCTTCCTTTTGCCTCACAGGGGCCGGCAGATCGCCCCTTCACTCACCAGGTCAATACATGGAATGCCGGCATTTTCCGCTGCGTTCTTATACTTTCGGCGCATTGCCTTTGATAGTGACGCATCCAGGATGAGGGTTTGAGACGGATACCGTTTTGCAATGTCGGTAAGTGGCAGGTTGCATCCATACCGCAGAACCACTTCGGTAAACGAAATACCTTCAGGTAATTCATACCACGCATTACTGTCGAGAAACAGAAGGCTGCGGGAAGCGGTGATCAGCATCCGGCCGTCATAATAAGCACTTCCGGTATGTACACGACCTTTGCTTTCGATGCGGTGCAACGATTGTATCCCGCAACGA
This sequence comes from Bacteroidia bacterium, assembly GCA_044228315.1. Taxonomy (GTDB): domain Bacteria; phylum Bacteroidota; class Bacteroidia; order UKL13-3; family UKL13-3; genus CAINMV01. Next base: position 8,226 of record JBGAVF010000057.1, read on the forward strand.
TCGCGGAATGCCTGAAAATGCATTTTCTCGAGTGCGGCATTCGCAAGCAGGGTACTGTCGCCGATAAAAACAGCTTCGCTGCCCCGGATCAGATGTGCCGAAAAATAGGGCGCCACACTCTGAATCACCAGCATGGATTGATGGTGCTGACGGCTTTTGTGAATGCCACTGTACATCATAAACACGGCAAGTACGAGTAGCGTAGCATTCTTCAGATACCGCTTGTGCAGCACCACGAATGCAATCCCGCACATCAGCATTAGATACAAAAGAGCAACCTCTGTTCCGTTAATGCCAATGTTCTCGGTAACCGCAAACGGGATCGACTGCATCCAACCGGCAGTAGCATCGGCCAGTGCAATTAATTTTTGAATAACAAAACCCATTAACGAAGCAAGCGGAGCAAATACCGATACGGCAATAAGTACAATACCGCTGTACATAATGAGGGTGGTGAGCGGAATGATGATGAGATTGGCCAGAAAGAACACATTTGGAAACTGATGAAAATAATACAGGCTGATGGGAAATGTTGCCACCTGTGCCGCAACCGATACGGTAAGCAGGCTCCATATCTGTTTGCCGATCCAGCTGTCAAAACTCAGTGTATTCACCAGCAGGGGCTGCAGCAGAACAATACCCAGCACAGCCAGATAGGAGAGCTGAAATCCGGCATCAAAAAGAAACCAGGGATCATAGCACAGCAGCATACACGCTGAAGCAAACAGATTGTTGTAGATCGACATATCATGCCGTATGGCGCGCCCGATCACGATGCAGGTAAACATTACGGAGGCCCGTACAATGGAAGGGGCCAGTCCGCTGAGCAGACTATAAAACCAGATCATGGCAATGATGATGAATGCACTGCCCCACTTCATGCCGGGCAGCTTGCGAAAAGGCGTCAGAAGCATATTCACTACCCAGAATATAATCGCCACATGCATGCCCGATACCGCCAGCACATGCAGGGTTCCGGTACGGGCATAGGCTTCGGTGATCTGTTTTTCAAGCCCGTCTTTATATCCGAAAAGCAAGGCACCGGCCACACCCTGTTCACTTTTTTCAGGAATGTACCGGTGCAGAATCTCAATCAGCCGATCGCGGCAACGGAACACCATACGCCGTACAGAAATCATTTCATGCAGGGGGACTTTTTCCCAGTTCGTACTATTTAAAGAAATACGTTGTGAAATATTCCGGTACTGCATGTACTGACGGTAGTTGAATTCACCGGGATTCTTTGGTGCGTCGATATCGCGTAATATGGTCGGCACAATGAGCGCATCGCCGTAAAAGCAATTCCTGAAACGATCGGCCTGGAAGGCATTCAGCATAATATGGCCACTGCACTTTTTCCACACATTGTTTTCAAACACCTGAAGCACCTGTGCTTCGCAACGACTCGTTTTGCCTCCCTGCGAAGGAACATCTATAAGTTGCACATGCATATACCGGGCCTGAGGAAACCGGGCATAATGACGGTTGCGGATATGTTCATCACGCCCGGCCGTTAGTGCCATGCCACTGAAAAACCAGAACACTTGCAATACAAGTCCCACAACGTACCGAAGTGCATATTGCTTCCGAATAAAAACATTGAGCGTGAAAAGCAAGAGCAAAACAAAACAGAGCCCCCAGCTAAAAAGAAGCCATCCGGAAAAAATTGGTATGGTTTGCTCACATACAATACCGCCAACAAGGGGAAGAAAAAAACGGAAAAACGGAAACCGTGCGAAAGGGTTCATACTTTCTCATAAATTTTATTATTTCAAAAGTAGGATTTTCCAAAATAAAAAAGAAAAGGTGTAAAAACCTCCGTTTTATGAAACTACCTGCAAAGGAGTAACGGAGGTAACGGCATCCGGCTTGTGCAAAAACCAGGGACGTCGCAGCGTTGTAAAATCCTCCCGGTTCAGCTTGTGAATATACCGGCCCACAATGATGGCGGCGGCCAGGTCGGCAAGTTGCCCCGGCACAAGAATGGGGTTCAGGGCCGTGAATATCATAAAATACAGCAACAGCACCTGGCATTCAATAGGTGTAATGAAGAGCAGATAGATGAAGAAGGCTATATACACCATCATACATAAAAAGCCCTCTTCTACCAGCAGCTGTGCATACAGATTATGCAGGGGCAGGTAGGCACCATCCACCAGAAATGCCCTGCCTATTCCAAACCAGAAATGTGAGCGAACAAAGGGCTTGGCTGCCTCCCAGAATTCATCACGCCCGGCCAGGCTCCCTCCCCGAATATTTAAGAAGGAATGATCCCAGATATAGTAGCCAATACCTATGATGAAAAGATAAAACAGTGTGGATGACATGCGCTTTGAAAGTGGCCGGTCGCGATTCAGGAAATTAAAATACACCATACACAGCACGCTCGACACCATGCCGCTGCGGCTTCCCGACAGAATTACAAAAATGAAGAGTACATACAAGAGTGGCTTCCTCCACCGGAAATCCTTCAGTAAAAAGATCACCAGCAGTATGACACCGTTGATGAGACCGTACAGGTTCTTATCACTGAACAAGCCATAGATCACCGTAGGTATTCCGTGCGAGGTTTGCACCATATACATGCCGGTAAAGGGTTGGGTTTTAACACCGGCCACCACCAGTATGATAGAGGCAAAAATAAGTGACCCCAGCCCATAGAAGTAGTAATAGAAAAATGCTTTGAAATCGTCGAACACATCCGACTTGGCCGCAGCAGCCACTGTGGCAAAGGTGATGAAGTTGAAGATCATGGCGCCCTTTAATCCGTTGAACCCGCCCATGAACGAGGAAAGGAAGGTGAAGAATAAAATGATGTATGGAAAAACCGAGTAGAACAATGACTTCGGTTTCACCATGGCCATGATGATAAAAATAAAATACGTACTGTATGTGAAGATGGGCGGCAGGGCAATGGTCTTGGAAAGAAGGGAAGTAAATATCAGTCCCAGGGAAATATTAATAACCCAAAGAAACCGGATGAATTTATTGTTCCACTTCATAGAATGACGGAGCCAAATTACGGCATTTGCCGTTTCAATACAATTACACCGGTACTGAGTACCGTATCGGGATATTGATGGTATACGGTTCGCAAGCGCGCTGTATCGGGAATATGCAGGGTGTCGAACACCACATAATCTGCCTTCTCATAGATCTTATCATCGGGCATATAGGTGATGAACCCGTACGAATACTTTTTTAAGTCGCAGGAATGCAACCCCGCCAGAAAATACTGCTCTTCTCCGCTGTACACCGCCACAGGCGCCTCCGGCCTAATGATGGTTTTAAGCTGAGCCGCTGTTTCATATTGCCGTGCTTTTTCACCGGTTCCGATAAAGGAATAAAAAGCCCGGGCCGGCATGGAGAGCAAGAGAAGCATCCATATCCATGCCGTTGCTTTTGTCCATACCGCACCATCATACGCCTCCTGCAACAAATAGGTAAAGAGCAATAGGGCGAAAGGGATGAACAGCATTTTGTAATGTACGAACTGAATTAAAAACAAGGGACCGGTAAACAAAGCCATCGATACCAGTACGACCATCAACACGGAATGCTTCCATACCAATCGCCACCGGAACAGCACCACTGCCAGCACAGGCAACATATAAATCAATACATGGGGCTTCATCAGATAGAGAAAGAAATCCAAGAATTTGTTTTCATTGCTCACATGATACCGGGAAGCATTGCTTGGGAAGAACTGGGCCAAAAAAGCCGTGCTGCCCATGCCCTGCCACACCATCTTGTAATAAAAATACCCGGCAATGACACCGGCAAAAGCCAGCAACATCATCATTGCATTTAGCACTTTACCCGTTGTGTTTTTATCATGCATCAGGATGTAAACCATCCCTGCACCCAGGCCCAGCAGTCCGTACTGCTTCGACAGAAACGCACACGCGATGAGCACCCCTGACCCAGGCCCAGCAGTCCGTACTGCTTCGACAGAAACGCACACGCGATGAGCACCCCTGACAAAAAGCGGGAAGCGGTGCTATCAAAATAAAACAATACCAGCAGCGACCACAAGGTAAACATCACTACCATGGGTTCGAGCATGATATGGTACCCTTCATTGTGAAATAGGGCAATGAGAAACAACAGCGCTCCGGTGAGCGCGAATATTTTTTCCTTCACCAGCTTCCGGGCAATAAAATAAAACGCCACCCCTCCGCTGATCTCGATGAGTATTTGTGCCATGAGCAATCCTTCATATTTTATTTCAGGGAAAACGCGAAAGAAGAGGCTGAAATAGTAAAACAGGAAAGGTGCATACGTATTGTAAATATCCACAAACAACACCTTGCCATGCGCTATGTCGCGCGCAATGGAGAGGTAGTAACCGGCATCGCAGCTTACCTGCAAATAACGCACACCAATGGTATACAGGGCTAAAAGGTAAATGACCAGGGCAATACAAGTAATACGAAAAGCGGATTGCATTAAATACCGGAATGATAGATACGAATGAGTTGGGCCGACACCGCTTCATAAGTAAACTCCTGAAGCGTTTTGGCGCGGGCAAAGGTACTCATATTTTGTTCTTGCTCAAGACATACACGAATGCCCTGCACCATATCGGCCACATCGCCTTTACGGGCCAGATACCCGTTTTTTCCATGCTCTATCATATCGGGCATGCCACCTATGGCGAATGCGGTAACCGGCGTTCCGCAGGCAATGGACTCGAGTACCGTATTCGGAAAATTATCTTCCAGACTGGGAGCCACAAACACATTGGCGGCATTGTAGGCCAGCGATAAGGTTACCTCATCGTGCAGTCGTCCCATTAAATGTACTTTCTTGTTCAGCTGAAGACGGGACGGATCGGTGTTCCCGAAGATGACGATCTCCACCGTATCGTCGGCAAGCTGATTCATGGCATCACGAAAGAATGCATACCCTTTGTTGGTATCGTCAATATCCACGGCACCGAACAGAACCAGTTTTTTCCCCTGGGGCAGGTTGAGTAACTCCCGTGCCGTTTCACCCGCAAGCGGCTTGAACACATTCGTATCAATGGGATACGGCACACGCTCCACCTGCAACCCCTGCATTATGGGCGATTGCTTCACACGCTCATACATCCATCGACTGGCACAAA
>JBGAVF010000058.1:0-13001 GCA_044228315.1 Bacteroidia bacterium
CATACTGAAACCCGATATCGGTGTGTTCACACAACTTGGCGACGCCCACAGTGAAGGATTTTCAGATGCGGAAGAGAAACTGAAGGAGAAATTTCTTCTCTTCAGAAACACACAGGTTGTTATTCTCAATGCGAAGTACCGAACCTTTTTACCGGCTGGTATAGCTTCACTTACCTGGAGCCGGGAAAAAAAGGAAGCCGATGTGTTCATTAAAAACATTCGTTATGATGAAGGATATACCGTGGTTTCATGGGTGTACAAAAACAAGACCCATGAATCACTGATCCCTTTTTCAGATGATGCCTCGGTAGAGAATGTGATCACCTGCCTGTGTGTCGCCTGTTATCTTCAGCTCCCTCTCGATACCATTTCGGGCACGGTAAGGAATCTGCACCCGGTGCAGATGCGCTTGTCGCTGCAGAAAGGGAACAACAACAACATCCTCATCAACGATGCCTACAATGCCGACCTCAATGCATTGAAGAATGCCCTTGAGTTTATGCACCGTCAGTCGGGATCCCTCGAGAAAACCCTGGTGCTTTCCGATATTCTTCAAAGCGGCAAAGATGCCGCAACCCTGTATGCCGAAGTGAATGCACTTCTTGAAAAATACGGCATAAAACACTGTTATGGTATTGGTAGTTCCATCTCAGCAAGTGCGGCGCAGTTCACCGTACCTTTTACGGGCTTTGCATCCACCGCCGGGTTTCTTCAAAACAATCCGTTACGGTATAAAAGCAATGCACTGATCTTACTGAAAGGGGCCCGTGTTTTTGAGTTTGAAAAAATAGCCCGTCAGCTTTCGGCACAGCATCATACCACACGGCTCGAGATACAACTCAACGCTGTGGCACACAACTTTCATACCTACCGTAACCTGTTGCCACCCGGCACCCGCATGATGGTGATGGTAAAGGCATTCTCGTACGGCAGCGGCAGCAATGAGATCGCTTCTTTATTACAATATCACAAAGCCGACTACCTGGCCGTGGCCTATGCCGATGAAGGGGTACATCTGCGCCGTAACGGCATCACCATTCCTATTATGGTGATGAATACCGAAGCCCGTAGTTTCGATCTGCTGCATGAATTCAACCTGGAGCCGGCGGTATATTCCATGCATCAGCTCAGGGCCCTATCGGGTTTCTCGGGACGTGAATTGCCCGTGCACCTGGAAATTGAAACGGGGATGCACCGGCTGGGATTTGAACCGGAAGAGATACCGGCGATGATCCGTTTTCTGGAACAAAACACAGCCCTGAAACCCAGAAGTATATTCTCGCATCTGGCCTCCGCAGAAGATGTGAATGATGATGCCTTCACCCGTCAGCAGATCGCAACGTTCCGTGAGGCATCGGGGGCCATTAAAAAAGCATTTCCCGATGTGTGGATGCACCTGCTCAACTCACCGGGCATTGCCCGCTGGAGCAAGGAAGCCGCATTTGATATGGTGAGACTGGGGATTGGATTGTATGGCATTGATCCCACCCAAACCATCTCCGAAAAGTTACTACCGGCCAGTCAGCTCATCAGCAGCATTTCGCAGATCAAGCACCTGAAGCCCGGCGACGGGGTGAGCTATAACCGCCGCTTTGTGGCCGATAAGCACATGCAGATAGCCACTATCTCCATTGGTTATGCCGATGGCCTGAACCGAAAGCTGGGATATGGCAACGGCGCCTTTCTCATTCAAGGAAAAAAGGCCCCGATACTCGGAACCATCTGCATGGATATGACCATGGTGGATATCACCGGCATCGACTGCCGTGAGGGCGATGAAGTGATCATTTTCGGGGAAGGGGCCCGGGTCACCGATATGGCGGCACAGGCCGGTACCATCTCCTACGAAATACTGTCAACCCTCTCGCAACGGGTAACGCGGGTGTATGTGCAGGAGTAAGATCTCCGTACGTCTGAAACCCGGAGCAGGTTCAAAATCAAATCCCGGTAAAATGCATTTCTTTCACCTATTTTTGCAGGTATGAAAATAGGTATCAGTGTTGGCGATATCAACGGCATCGGCCTTGAGGTGATCATGAAAACGTTCAGCAATCATGATATGCTGGAGTTATGTACTCCGGTGATCTACTGCGGAACAAAAACCATGGCCTACCATAAGAAGGCGCTCAACATGAACGACTTCAGCTACAACGGCATCCGTTCCATTGAGCAGATCGCCATGAAGCGTGTGAACATGGTGCATACCTGGGAAGACGAAGTAGAGATACGTTTTGGAGAAGAGAATGAAACCGGCGGAAAATACGCACTGCTCTCCCTGGAGGCGGCCGTGAAGGATTTGAAAGAAGGTACCATCGATGCCCTGGTTACCGCCCCATTATGCAAAGGCAACATTCCACTTCCGGGATTTACCGGACATACCGGTTATATCGGCGAGGCATTTGGCTCGAACGATTACCTCATGATGCTTATCAGCGATGAGCTGAAGATGGCCCTCGTGACCGAACATGTACCGGTATCGGAAATTGCAAAACACCTTACCAAGGAACTCATTTATTCAAAAATTAAAATACTGCACAAATCCCTGTCGTACGATTTCGGACTCGATAACCCGCGTATTGCCGTGCTGGCCCTGAACCCGCATGCCGGAGACAAAGGGGCCATCGGAACAGAAGAAGAGAAAGTGATACTGCCGGCCATTAAAAAAGCCAAGGATGAGAATATGCTTGTGATGGGATGCTACAGTGCCGACGGGTTTTTTGCCACCAAGGCATACCGCAATTTCGATGCGGTACTGGCCATGTATCACGACCAGGGGTTAATTCCTTTCAAAGCCATTGCATTCGAAACCGGAGTGAATTATACCGCCGGTCTGCCGGTGATCCGCACCAGTCCCGACCACGGTACGGCTTTTGATATTGCCGGAAAAGGCAAAGCCGATGAAGCCAGTTTCCGCAATGCCGTGTATAAGGCCATCGACATCATTCGCATGCGGGGAGAAGAGCAGGAACTGCGTGCCAACCCGCTGCCTATAACCCCTCTGCGCCGTGAAAAATTCCGTATGGATTTCACCGGAGAGAAGGAACGGCATTAAATCAAGTAGAGGCTCCTTTAACGTACCGTTTTATTTTACAATAATTCGCTGGAATAAATTCTCGTCATGGAGTAAGAAGGCAGCCGTATAAACAGCCTTCGGAAGATTCCCGAGATAAAGAATATTGCTTCCTTCATTCAGGGTAAAGCGCTCAACAACGTTACCGTTTATATCTGTTAATTCCATGATACCCGGCTCAGGCATCATTATAGTGATCTTGTCTTCAGTTGGGTTGGGTTGAATAAATACCTGATTGTGTGAAATTGCTGAAGTAACTCCTGCAGCAGCAATGCTTACCGTTACCTCTTTTGTGTTTTCACAGTTGTTGCTATCCGTACCGGTAACAGTATACGTTGTGGTCACTAATGGCGAAGCAATTACATGGGCACCCGAGGTGGTGTTCAGTCCTGTAGCAGGTGTCCATGAATAGGCAGATGCACCGGAAGCTGTTAAGGACACAGACTGACCGGATGCAATTTTTGCAGCGGGAGGAGTAACGGATAGTATAGGCAAGGGGTGCACATCGATCTGTACTGTATCGAACCCATAACAGGTCTTACCTTTTACAGTTTTAATTCCTTTAATAAAGTATTGGCTGCTAACATTCGGTGCGATCTGAATACTGTCACCGGTCCATACCTGTGTATTCTGATCATTCCTCCATTCATAAATATCAGCTCCACTTCCACGTAACCAGATATTATCCCCACTGCAAATTACCCGATCGGCAACAGGGCCGACAACAACCTTTGGATTCACGTATAAGTTCATCGTATCGAAACCTTCGCAGAGGGCAGAGTCAAGTACCATGATGGTATACCGGGCGCTGTCTTTCACATAGATGGTTTTTGTGGAGGCGAAGAAAGCGCCGTCTTTTTTCCATAAATAAATGGCACCCTGATTGCCCGCATCCAGCTGCAATGAATCACCGTAACAAAGCCTCACATCCGGACCCAAATTCACAACAGGCAGGGTTTTTATATCAATGAATACCGAGTCCACAGCAGAACAGGTATCCCGGTCGGTTACGATCACATAATAGAATCCCGGTGAGGTTGGATTCATTGTAACAGCAGCCATCGTATCGTTGGGGCCTGTGCTCCATTGGTAATGCAAGGGCGGATTGTAATGATGTACCGAACATGACAAGGTAACCGGCATACCTGAGCAAACCATTGTATCAGGCATACAAACCACCTGAATGGGTGTATCAATTAACAGCGTATCATAATAGCTATTGGTACATCCACCGAAGGTCATGCTGCTTTGAACTACATAGGTACCGCCCTGAAGGAATTGATAAACGGTGTTCTGATTTTGTGAATATACGATTGATGATGGACCAGTACCTAAAGGTTTGGGTTCGTACCATTTGTAAACGGCCCCACTGAAAGTATTGTTCACCGGTGTGGCTTCAAAACCCCAGAGGCCACATCCTTTTTTAAAGAACTGACGGGTAAATTTGGGTGTTGGTTTTACCGTGATGGAATAGGAACGTGTGGCGGAGCCAAGCAAGGGACAGTGGTTGTCCTGCGCCGTTGCGGTGAAATAATACGGCAATGTACTCACGTCCGAATCATTGGGGGTCCAGCATAGGGTTCCTTTGGCTTTTTTATCGAGGGTGTAATTGATGCTCCATTGAGCATTTGGAATGTTATTGTTCCAGAAAAGGAAAGTAGAATCACCAAAGTCAGGGTCATTGGTATTTATATTGATACACAATTGCTGACCTGCGCAAGCCACATAATTAAATGTTCCTAATAATCTGGGTAGAATATTATTACAACTGGCCACAATCATGAGAGAAGCTTCACGGTATGTTTTTCCGATTACTTTATACACTCCATTGATCTTTCTCCATTCTGTTACTTCAATCTTCAACAAAGTAGTCTGAATCTGGATTGGACGAAAAAACATATCACCAGTAACCGGATCGAAATTAAATCCGGTTGGTGGGTTCACATTTGGGTTTGGAATGTTCCCGCCATAACAAGTTAAAGGGTATTCAGGACTCCATGGATTGTTATATGAACCCGCAGCCGGAATGGATAATGGCAAAACCATTTGGTATGAAAGAGAATCCCGGTCAGGATCTATTGCACTATTATTAAAATATACATCTTGTCCTGCGCATCTAACCAGGATCGGTGGATTTTTAAACACGGGGCTATTATCCCCGGGACTCAGGCATCGATTCAGCCAGAAATTGGACATGAAATTCGTTCCGTCAAATCCGGTATTAAGACCCAAATTTCGGCAACACAACTGCCATTGAATACGATACCAGCAGCAGTTGGCGAGAGTTCCACCCAGATAGATCTTATAGGTGAAAGTATGTTTTTCAACACCAACGGGAATTGAAGGTGAGGATGCACCTCCGTTTCCGTTAGGCGGAGTGCAAGGTTTATTAATAGCATTGCACACCGGCGTAATGTCCTCTATTGTCCATGATTGGAGGTTTCCCGAGCTCACATTGTACGAGTTGGAACATGAATCGCTCGTGATAAGAGGATACACAGCCGACATGATTGCTACTGCATCAGTGCATTTACGGTATGCCGAAAGGGTAATCTGATAGGTATCATTTCCAAGACATTTCCATTGTATATCCAGTCCCATTACATGGTTAGCCTTAGCATATTGTAAGCCCAGACCTGAGACAAACAGCCAAAAAAAGAAAAAGAAACGTAATTTGTTTTTCATACCAACAGGAGCAGTTTAATAATATCTGTCCAGCATGTCTTGAGTCCTATAAACCAAAAACATATAAAGCCTTTCAATTATCAATACACCAAAAAAGAAAAAGGTTGCAGATTATTTTTTTAGGGTGTTGAAAGAGAAGAATACCATTTTTGATAAAACCCAATATAAACCCTTATGGAACCGTGTACTTTCGGCACATCTCAAGAAAAAGTTGCGAATTTGTTTTTTCCCGCAATCCAAATCATTGCGGAATTTTACCGGAGAGAAGGAGCGGCACTAAACTGCGGAAAAACTTTTCATACATTCTTCCATACAGTTGGCGGCCTGTTGTTCATTGTATTTTTCAATGAACGTATCCGGCGCTTCCCGCATTTCACCCGACTGAATGATACGAAGCGCCTGTTCCACATTTTCTACGATGAACATATTCGCTTCTTCCAGTTGTATGCCCAGCCCGCCTTTGCGGTAACCGATCACCGGAGTGCCGGCAAGTATGCTCTCATGTACCACCCGGTTCCAGCCTTCATCCATTCCGGTCAAAGCTAGTGTATACAATGAACCCGCCATGTGTTGCATATACGTATCATAGGTGTCGAAGCATAGCACACGATACGGCTTACCGAGCGCGGGAACAGGTTTCAGAGAACTGAAATACAGATCGTAACCTTGAGAGGCCAGGGCTTCGGCCAGTACATAAATATCGGGATGGTTTTTATCGGAGTACTGCCCCAGATGAATGCGTTTATGTTTTTCCGTGGTCCGGTATTTTAGTAAGGAAGTGGTATCCATAAAATTCGGAAACACGAACACCGGTTTCCCGGTTCTTTTTTCCAGCACCTTTTGTTGAAACGGAGAAACCGTAACGATAAGAAACCGGCCCGAAGGCAGGTAACGGAGCAAAAACAGGAGACAATTAAAATACCGTTTCAGTGCAGGGCCCATCGCCGATGTATCGGTGTGATGCAGGATGATGATAACATGACGGGAGGAGAACAGGTTGCGCAACAGGGCAGCCAAAGCAAGCCTTACCACAGTGATGGTATACGTGGCACGGGCATTTTTGAACGCCCGATACTGAAGACCCAGGTGACCCAATCCGTGAAATACTTTTTCCTCACGCATCAATTCCAGAGTGCATTCGTTGCCATGTGCAGTGAAATACGCAGCAAGCTGACGGGCGAAGAAAAGTTCATGCCGGTAACCACCGGTTTCAAGAGCTCCGTGTGAAAGGTATCGTATGCTTACCGGTTTCTGCAAGAGCGTGATTGGGTTAAAAGGCGTTCTTTTCGATGTCGCTTATTTTGAGATACCCCACGTGCCATGCATCTTCAACAGCATTTGCTATGGGAGTTATTTTCAGTCCGAATTTTTCCCGTGAATGCGGGTCCAGCACATCGTCAATTTCATGCACGTCATCCACATCCACTCCGTATTTATCGTCGATATGTGATTCGGCTCCTTGAAATCCGGTATGACGGTAAAAGGCCGATGCTTTGGCTTTCTTAATGGCCTCGGCTGTGCTGCCGGCTACTACCAGCATCTTGTAATGGTATTCTTCCGGGTCACCGGGTTTGTATCCTCCCAGATTTAAAAAGAACAATTTATGTGTTTGTGCAGAAGCTTCGTGACGGGGAACCACATCAATGCGGTGACCGTCGGCTACATTGACCTCTCTCCAGCTATCGATGTGCAGGCGGGTGGGAATGTTCCAGAACGAATGCATGGCAGGCAGCAACTCTTTCATAGAGGAGCCAATACCGAAAAAAACATCGTGCTGTTCGGTATGCCTTCCCGGGGGTGTGCATCCCAGAATGAGCAGATATAGTTTTTGTTGCATGTGAATTGAACGCCTATTTCAGTGCCAGCATTTGCAGGGCGGCTTCCGCTGCTTCAGCACCCTTGTTGCCATATTTTCCTCCGGCACGTTCTTTGGCCTGTTTCAGGTTGTTGGGGGTGAGCACACCAAAGAGAACCGGTTTAGAGAATTTCAGGTTGAGATCTTTAATACCCTGCGCTACGGCATGGCAGATGAAATCGAAATGCATGGTCTCGCCTTTGATCACACAACCCAGACAAAGCACTGCATCCATGTTTTTTTCCAGTTGCCATTGAGCACCCAGGGGCAACTCAAAACTTCCGGGCACAAAGTCCACCACTATGTTTTTCGGGGAAATACCCTGCTGGTTCAGAAAGTGCAGTGCACCGCTCAGCAGCGGATGGGTGATATCGGAATGCCACTGGGCAACCACAATACCGATCTTTACCTTGCCGGGTGATTTTAGGATCTGTGCTATTTCTTCTTCTTTCTCTTTTTTCTTTCTGTGTGCCATTCCGTAGAAATTTATTTTACAATGATCCGCTGGTACGATTTTTCATCATTCATGGTAAACGCAGCAGTATACACCGCCTTTGGTAATTTACCCAGGTGAAGCATATTGCTTCCTTCGTTCAAAGTGTAAACCGCTATAACCTTTCCGCTGATATCCATCAGTTCCATGGTACCCGCCATCGGCATAATGATGTTCACATCATCCTCGGTAGGGTTGGGTTGTATGTAAATGGATTTTCCGGTTACCGATGCCGGAATGCCGGAAGCGGCGAGTGTAACTGTAACCTGTTTGGTGCTTTCGCAATTGTTGGCATCCTTACCGGTTACGGTATACGTGGTGGTCACGGAAGGTGAAGCAATTACCGTAGCTCCGGTGATGGTGTTGAGTCCGGCAGCCGGTGCCCACGTATAGGTTGATGCACCCGAAGCGGTTAGGGAAACAAACTGACCGGCAGCGATCTTACCGGAAGATGGTGTAACGGTGATGGTTGGTAAATTATTCACGGTCACGGTCACGTTGGTTGAATCGGAACAGGCTGCGCTACCAATGGTACCAACCACTTTATAGGTTGTGGTTGATGTAGGATTCAGCGTAATAGCTGCTGTGCTGCCGATAAGTGTGGTACCGTTGTACCATTTATATGAATTGGTTCCTGTAGCGGTAAGTATTGTGGATGATCCTGTGCAAATAGTCAATGTGCCGCTTACTGAAACGGTTGGTTTGTTCACCACCGTTACGGTAACATTTGTGGAATCGGAACAGCCGTTGAGGGTACCCTTGAGTTTATACGTTGTGTTGCTAGTAGGGTTCAACGTGATGCTGGCATTGCTGCCAATGAGGGTAGTTCCGTTGTACCAGGCATAGGTACCGGCTCCTGTAGCGGTCAATGTAGTGGAGGTTCCGGTGCAGATGATCAATCCGCCGGTTACTGACAATACGGGTTTTGGTTTCACACTTACCAGCACACTCAGCGTATCTGTGCACGAATTGCTTCCGGTGAATGTGCAGGTATAACGGGTGGTTGTTGCAGGTGTGGCAGTTACTGTTGATCCGGTGGTGGTGCTTAATCCGGTGGACGGGCTCCAGGCATACGAACTGGCACCGGATGCTACCAGCAAAACACCGAGTCCTTCGCAGGTGGTGATGGAAGTGGTGTTCAGGGAAATACCGGTAACGCTGTTAACGGTTACATTTACAACAGCGCTATCGAGGCATTGACCGTTGCTTCCATACGCCACATAACGGGTGGTGACAGACGGTGTTACTGTAATATTCGCGGTATTGCCTACCACAACGTTGTTGCCATACCAGGTATAGGTTGATGCACCGGTGGCCGACAGGTTTACCGAGGTGCCTTTACAAATGGTGGTGAGGTTTGCACTGGCACCAACGGTGGGTGGATTGCTTCCCACGGTAATGTAATTCGATTTGGTGATGGTACTGTATCCCCAGCCGTTGCGTTTGGCATAAAGCTTCACGGTATAGGTACCTGTTGCAGTAAACTGCACCTGTGGATTTTGAGAAGTGGCACTGGTACCGTTCACGAATGTATAAGTAGCTGGTGTGATGGTCCACAGCCACTGGTCAGGGCTTTTTGTGGAGAGGTCCTGTAAGATAATGGTACGGTTGGTACAAGCTTGCGTATCCGATTTGAAATTGGCTACCGGGGCGCTGTTGGTTAAGTACACATCACTTTGCCACAGACCGCGTCCGTAGGTAGAGGCTGAAATTCGGCAGGCAGTGGTGTTAGCATAATCATAGAACATTTCAAGTTCGGTGATGCGTGAACTGGATGGCAATCCGGTGCGGAACGGAACCCAGTCGGTCATGGTGCTGTCGCGATAGAATACACCCACGTCGGTACCTACATAAATACCGTCGGTGGCCTGCTTGTCGAGCAATAAACAGTTTTTGGTTGATGACGGAAGCGTACCGTTAATGTTTGTCCAGGTGTTACCGGTATCGTTACTGCGGTATACGGCGTTGCTTTGAATGATATAAACTGTTTTTGGTTTGTTCGGATGGGTTTCGATCCATTGCACGGTAGAGGTAGGAACCGGAGTTCTGGAAGTGATATCGAGAAACGTTGGCGTAGTTAGTGACAGGTTATCGGTGCGGAAGAGCTTGGCATCGCTGCGTGAATAATAGAGACGTGAGGTATCGCCTTCGCAATGTTCAATAGCGGTGATGTTACTGGCCGAACCGGTAGTAATTTTTGTAAAGGTGGGCGTGCCTTTTACATTGGTGCCACGCCACAGGTTTTTATATCCCACGAACATCATGTTCGGGTTTTTATTATGAAGAATATAAGGCGTTACCCAGGCACCGCTCTCATTGATTCCGTTGGTTCCGTTGCCGGCTACACCGGTACCTAAGGTACTTCCGCTGCTGGTTCTGCGGATATCGCCATAATACAGGGCGCCATACTGGTAGTTACTGTCGGTAGGGTCGATGATACACTCCATACCATCACCTCCCATGGTGGTGCGCCATTTGTTGGTACCCAGCGATTCCCGGTATACACCGGTACCGTTATCCTGCCAGCCGGCAATCACGATGGAAGGGGATTGTGCCGATTGACCGATACGATAGATCTGTGAAATATTAAGTCCGCTGGTAAGGTTGGTAAATTGCGATTGCCATGGGGCACGGCTGTAAAGTCCGCCGTCGTTTCCGCAATACAGTTTGTATGTTTTCGGGTCGATGCGGAATTGATGCTGGTCGGCATGCAGGGCCGGAGCCCCCGAGCCTACCCAGTGACCGTAACAGGTCCAGGTGGCGCCGCTGTCGAGACTTCTGAAAACATTTACACCGCCCATGTAAACAGTACCAAAGTTGGCGGTATCGATACAAATCGTCATATCGTACCAGGCTTGTGTTCCGGTGCCGGAGCCATTGCTGGCATAATCAAAAATGTTGGGAGTGGTTGACTTGGTAACGAAGGTTTGTCCCTTATCGCGCGAGAGATAAGTGCCCTTATAGGTTCCGTTCGACTGAAGCACATATACCATATCGGGTGCAGCCGGTGAAACGCCGATCACAGCACGGTTACCGGTGGTAGTTAAGCCGGTGGTACCTCCGTTCACGGCAGCAAAGGTATTTCCCCCGTCGGTACTGCGGTAAAAAATCACCCCTTCTACTGCATATACAATACTGGTATCGGTGGGATGGTATTTTACATCTTTATAGTTATTGGTGTTCGATGATTTGCGTGACCAGGAAGTTCCTCCGTTAAACGTTTTGAAAATGCCACTGCTGGTGGCTGCGATGATGATGTTCGGATTTTTTTTATTCATCTCCATCATACCTACGGTAACGTTTCCAAGACCGGTATTGATCTGTGTCCAGGTGCTCCCTCCGTTGGTGCTCTTTAAAATACCGAGGCCCTGGCTGTCGCCGGCATCCCTATCGCCCGAACCTATATACATGATGTTCGGGTTGGAGTAATCGATGAGAATAGCGGAAACGCCAAGCGTAGGCAGGTTGTCGGTGTTGCTTACCCAGGTGAGTCCTCCGTCGCTTGTCGACCAGAGACCGCCCTGAGGGGCCCCAACATAGATCTTATTGCTGTCGGTTGGGTGGAAGGCAATGGCATTGATTCGTCCGTTTCCATTGGGTTGTCCGGTAAAGTTCGCTGGAAGTGCCACAGGTCCCAGGGGCTGCCAGTTGCCGGAAACGGAAAGGGTGGAGCGTGAATTGGGGTATCCGAAATAATTGAAATAGGCATTCCAGTCAGCATCAGGAGCCGGGAAATTTCCATTGTCATCCACACGTGTTCTCCAGTATTCCTGCCAGCGTTTAAATGTTTTATACCCTGTATGCGGTTCCACAACACGGTTCTCATAATACTTTTCAAAAGCGTGAACCGTAGTAAAGTAGTTGATACGGAAATCCTGCATCATCTCTATCCAGTACGGATAACTGGCAGTATCGTTAGGTGTTTGTGCTTTCGCAAGGGAAGCGGAAAAAAGAAGGATCAGAAATACGTAAAAGTTTTTCATGGAAATAGAAAAATGATATGTAACAGGAATTATTTGTTTCGTTTATGAAAGGTGCTGAACACGCCTTTGCGGAAAACCCTGCGGATGCCGTTTCGGATCATACCGTCGATTTCGAGGAGCATACCGCGGAACGTTTCGCCCGGGCGTCCTTTGAAGGTAGTAGCATGGAAATATTCTTTTCCGTTGATCGGTTTTTCGGCAAAATAATAATTGCTCAGACAACGGCGTGCTTCCGGAACCACTACTTTGCTTACACTGTGCCAGCTCTTGTCGTCGGTGGCCATGATGGCAAGGCGGTTGAAGGCGGCGGTGAGGGTTACCTGGTTCTTTACTTTTTCATCCCATAGTTCGAGGTTCCCTCCGTTTTCTGTTTTCCAGCCCGGGGTAACGTAGTAAAGCAGGTTAATAACACGGTACTTATCTGCATTGCCATCGCTGCTGTTGTCGAGGTGGGGGTTCAGAAAGTCGTTTTGCTGCATCATACTCAGGCCCGATGCATATAAGGTTGGGTCCGGCGTCATGCCGATAATGCCGGTGATCTCGGCTACGGCATTCACCACACATTGCTCCTGAAATGCCATGAGGGTTTCGCTTACGGATGCATGGTACTTTTCGAGTTCAATACCCACCTGTTTCTTTTCACGTATGGTATTCCGCTTCATCAGCTGGTCTTTGGCCGGGAAGTGGGTATATATTTCCTGTGCATCGGATTCTGAAAGCAGGTTATCGATATACATGTGTTTTACCGGTGCCGACTGGTTCCAGTAGCGGGTCAGTTCTTCTTTGTTCTGAAGAATTTTTTCGGCAATGGCACGGCCAATATCAGCACGGGATTTAACAAGGGTAGCTGTAGTCATAGTGGTACCTGCAAATATAGTTTTTTTGACGCGGAAATCCCTGAATGGATGCATGGAA
>JBGAVF010000059.1:0-12887 GCA_044228315.1 Bacteroidia bacterium
TTCATTTGAAAAGCACACCCTGCATTTTAAAACACCGGCCCGTACCAGCCGCGGAGCCTATGATACGAAGGAGATCTATATCATTTCCTGCACCCGGCATCACCTGACTTTTACTGGCGAAGCGGCCCCGCTGCCCGATCTCAGCATCGACGATGTGGAGAATATGAGTCTGCTGCTGCGTCATTTGTGTCGTGCCTGGAACGAAGGCATGCCGGTAGCCCAGCTGGCCGACACCTTTTCCCTGCACCAGTACCCTGCCGTACAGTTTGCCCTCGAATGTATTGAACTACAAATGCACTCCGGAACGCCCGGACTGCTCTTCACATCGCCATTTACAGAACATAAAAAAGGAGTTGCGGTGAACGGACTGGTGTGGATGTCGGATGCGGAAAGTATGTACCGTCAGGCAGAAGAGAAAATTGCTGCCGGGTATCGTTGTATCAAGATGAAGATTGGCGCCCTCGATTTTGATGAAGAATGCCGGCTTTTAGAGAAGCTCCGTAAAAAATACAATGCATTCCAAGTGGAACTGCGGGTGGATGCCAACGGTGCGTTTCATGCCGATGATGCATTGATGAAACTGAAGGAACTTTCCCGCTTCGAACTGCACAGTATAGAGCAACCGGTAAAAGCCGGAAAATGGGACCTGATGGCACAGCTGTGTGCTGAAACACCACTTCCCATTGCGCTCGATGAAGAACTTATTGGCGTTCGGGTGCATGATGAGGGTGAAACGATGCTGAAGAAGATCAAGCCGCAGTATATCATTCTGAAGCCGACATTGCTCGGAGGGTTCCGTGCTTCTGATGCATGGATCGCGCTGGCCGGCCGGCATCAGGCAGGCTATTGGGTCACATCGGCGCTCGAAAGCAATATCGGACTTAATGCCATTGCACAATATGCGGCCACGTTGCCGGTAAGCATGGCCCAGGGACTGGGAACCGGTGCCTTATACACCAATAACTTTGAAAGCCGTTCGGAAATAAGAGAAGGGCAGTTGTACTTTATGTAAGTTTTATAGCCTGCTTACCCCAGTGTTTTGTGCATGGCATAATGCGGAATGCCCACTTCGGTAAATTCTTCGCCTTCGGTAGTATAACCCAAAGAGGCATAAAACGGAATGGCATATTTGCGGGCATGCATACTGATGCGTGTGAATCCTTTTTCACGGGCAAACATTTCGGCCCAACGTACAATTTGCGTGCCTATGCTTTTGCCTTGCCATTCAGCGGAAACAGCCATTTGCCGGAGTTTAAGAGTGGAGGTGGCTTGCGGTGTCAGTATCACACAACCGATAATGGCATTGTTCTCAAAGGCTCCGATCAGAAAGTCGGTATCTTCCTTCCCCAGGCTCGTGCGGTCGAGTTGCATGCCCAGAGGTCTTCGCAATACCACATCGCGCAGCTCAAGCATCTGTTCGTATTCCGGTGTGCCGGGGTGAATGATCTTTATTTCCATCATGTATCTCACTAAAAAAAAGGTGGCCTCAGAAATGCTTTCCAAGGCCACCAAAGTTATACAATTGCGGGCAGTGGCGTATTACACACCCACAGAAACACCTTCCACAATTTTATCATGTTTGGCGTATTCACCGGCCTTCAGTTTCTGGGCCACGGTGGTGAATGCGTTCAACGTTTTTTCTACATCTTCCAGTGTATGCACAGCTGTAGGTATGATACGCAGAATGATCATGCCTTTCGGGATTACCGGATAGGTCACCATGGAACAGAAGATGCCGTAGTTCTCGCGCAGGTCATACACCATGTGGGTGGCTTCCGGAATGGAACCACTGAGGTACACCGGAGTAACAGGCGATTCGGTATTGCCGATCTCCAGTCCCTTGGCTTTCAGTCCTTCCTGCAGGGCACGCACTATTTTCCACAGGTTCTCTTTCAGTTCCGGATGGGAACGCAGCAGTTCAAGACGTTTCAACAAGCCCACCACCATCGGCATTGGAATGCTTTTGGCGAAGATCTGAGAACGCATATTGTATTCCAGGTACGTGATCACTTCGCGCTGGCTGCTGATGAAGGCACCAATGCCGGCCATGGATTTGGCGAAGGTGCTGAAGTAGATATCGATCTCATCCTGCACGCCGAAATGTTCGCCTGTGCCGGCTCCGGTGGCACCCATGGTACCGAATCCGTGGGCATCGTCCACAAACAGGCGGAAGCTGTATTTTTTCTTCAGGGCTACGATCTCATCCAGTTTGCCCAGGTCTCCACGCATACCGAACACCCCTTCGGTGATCACCAGAATGGCACCACCGGTTTCGGCCACCAGTTTGGTGGCACGGGTAAGTTGTTTTTCAAGGCTGGCCATATCGTTGTGTGTGAACACAAAGCGTTTGCCCTGATGCAGGCGCACCCCGTCGATGATACAGGCATGACTTTCCGCATCGTATACGATGGCATCGCGGCGGTCAACCAATGCATCGATGGCGCTCAGCACGCCCTGGTATCCGAAATTGAGAAGGAAGGTTTTTTCTTTATGAACAAATGCACTCAGTTCGTTCTCCAGTTGTTCGTGATAATCACTGTTGCCACTCATCATGCGGGCGCCCATAGGCAATCCCAGTCCGAATTCAGCAGCCGCATCGGCATCGGCTTTACGTACTTCCGGGTGGTTGGCTAGCCCCAGGTAATTGTTCAGACTCCAGTTGAGCATTCGATGTCCGCGGAAATTCATATACGGGCCTATTTCACCTTCCAGCTTCGGGAATGTGAAATAGCCATGTGATGCCTCGGCATGCTCCCCGATGGGGCCGAGATTTTTTACGATTTTCTCAAATAAATCAGCCATAACAAGATAGGTAATAAAATTTTTGCAAAAATAGCAAAATTAACGGGCGTTTTTTCGCAAAAATCAATTTTGGATAGAATGTAAAACTTCTTCTATTTGCATCATTATAACTGATTGAGTACAATGGAAGTTAAATCATTACATCATTTTTTACTCCGGGCCGCGCATGAGATCAATACACCGGACCGGGTTTTTATGAAATATAAATCGGGCGAGGAGTACATTGACATATCCTATAAAGAGGCCCTGCGTGAGATCAATGCAGTAGCCGTGTCGTTATACCGGCTGGGGCTCCGCAAAGGCGACCGGGTGGCCTTTATTCTGGAAAATTCACCCGAATACATCATCTTCGATCAGGCCTGCATGATGCTGGGACTCATCAATGCATCGATATATCCCACCCATACCGAAAATGAGGTGGAATACATCCTGAAAGACAGCGGCTCTAAAGCCATCATCGTGGGTACCGCGTTCCTGCTGAAACGTATCCTCAGAATTGACGGGAAGGGCACCGACCTGATCCGCATTTACACGGCCTTTGAACCATCAACCCCGCATCCCAAGGTGCAGAGCCTTTCTTCTGCGATTGCTGCAGGCGCTGCAGAATACGAGGCCCTGAAGGGAGAACTGGAAGCCATGCTGAACGCGGTAGCACCGAGCGATCTGGCATCGCTTATATACACCTCGGGCACTACCGGTGTACCCAAAGGGGTGATGCTGAGCCATAATAACTTTATGAGTAATGCCATTGCCGCACAAACCATAGTGAGAGATATCGACAACCGGGATGTGTTTCTTTCGTTCCTGCCCCTTTGCCATGTGTACGAACGGCTCGCAACCTATTACCTCAGCACCTATGTAGGCAGTACCTTTGCCTTTGCCCCGGGAATTGAAACCTTTGCGAATAATATACTGGAGGTGCAGCCCACCATCATGGCCTCTGTACCCCGCCTGCTCGAGAAAATTCACGACCGGGTGCAGAAAACCGCTACGGCTGCCGGCGGTATCAAAACCAAGATTTTTTACTGGGCCTTTGCGCAAGGTGATAAAAAACGCCTGTTGAATGAAGACGGGCTGAAACCCGGTCCGTTCCTGGCCCTGAAGCTGAAAATAGCCGACAAGCTGGTGTTTCAGAAGATCAAGGAAAAGATGGGTGGACGTATGCGCATTGTGGTATCGGGAGGAGCTGCCTTGCAGCCCCATGTAGGTATCTTCTTTAAAAACCTCGATATCACGGTAATGGAAGGATACGGGCTTACGGAGACCTCTCCGTTTGCCAGTGTGAACGAGTTTCACCGTCAGGTATACGGAACCGTGGGCCGTGTGGCTCCGGGCTCACAAATTAAAATCCAGAATGTAGACACCAAAGAGACCATAACGGTACAGACCTACGAAAGCTTCGACCCGAAATTTGAATGCGCGGAAGGAGAGATCCTCATTAAAGGTCCCAATGTGATGCAGGGATACTGGAACAAACCGGAAGCCACCCGTGAGGTGCTTGATGAAGATGGATGGTTTCACAGCGGGGATGTAGGCAAGTATTACAAAGGATACCTGAAGATCACCGACCGGATCAAAAACATGCTGCTGAACAGTCATCAAAGAACGTTTCGGCAAAACAGAAGCCTTCTTTGAAGAGAGTGATCCGTTCATACGCGATGAGGATATTCACCGCTGGATGGAAGAAGATGTGAACAAGCTGGGCAACGAGGTGGCCAAGTTTGAGCGTATCAAAAACTTCCTGCTCAAGCGAACCCCGTTCTCGATCGAAGCCGGGGAGTTCACCATGACACAAAAGGTGAAACGTAAATTTGTGGAGGAGAAATACAAAGACGACATTGAAAGTATGTATGTAGAAAGTTTTGTAGGGTAATTCCATTCCTTCAGTACATACAACCTGTTTTTTTGCGGTATTTTCGCACACGTAATGAACAGGCAACATATTATTGAACAGATTCGCAAAAAGCAAACCTGCCTTTGCGTTGGGCTCGACTCCGATGTGCAAAAACTTCCCCTGCATTTAAAAGAGGAGAAAGAGGCACTGCTAACATTTAACCGGGCCATTATTGATGCCACGAAGGACCTGTGTGTTTCGTATAAGATCAACACCGCTTTTTATGAATGCCTCGGTGCCGCCGGCTGGGAGATCATGCAGGAAACCCTGAACTATATTCCCGACGAACATTTTGTGATTGCCGATGCAAAGCGCGGCGATATTGGCAATACCAGCACCATGTATGCCCGGGCCTTTTTCGAAACCATGGATTTTGATGCGGTAACGGTTTCTCCGTATATGGGCAGCGACAGCATACAGCCCTTTCTCGCATTCAAAAACAAGTTTACCATTATACTGGCCCTCACCAGCAATGCCGGCAGTGCCGACTTTGAACAATTACGAACCGACAACGGCTACGTGTACGAACGGGTGCTGAAAACTACCTCCGGATGGGGAACTGCCGATAACATCATGTATGTGGCCGGAGCCACCAAAGCCTCGGCACTTACTGACATACGACGCATAGTGCCTGAACATTTTCTGCTCATTCCCGGGGTAGGGGCGCAGGGAGGAAGCATGGATGAGGTACTGCAATACGGGGCCATTAAAGGGGATACCGGACTGCTGGTGAATTCTTCACGTCAGATCATTTATGCCTCGCAGGGAGAAGATTTCGCCCTGAAAGCGGCTGAGGAAGCCCGTAAATTTATCGGAAAGATTGCCTGAGAGGTCAGGTGCCCGGTAGTGCATCTTCGGTACGTTCCATTACCTTGAACGATTCGATCACCTTTTCCATCAACGGACTGTACTTGTCTTTGTACTTGTCGAGGGTCCATACGAGCAGCTGAAACACATGGTCCTTGCTTTCAATGGTCACGTATTTCATATATGCACCATTGTGATTGATCTTTCCCGAAAGATCGTGCAGAATATACCGGTAATTGTCTTTGTGCACATATCGGATACGCTCTTTCCGTGCTTCGGCAAGCGACAACACATATTTATCGATGGTAGCTGTGGCATAATGTTCGAGCAGGGTGGTGTCGTTTTTTTCGAGATCCAGCGACGAGATCTCAAGGGCTTCAAGCACCGATTCCTTATCTTCATCGATCACAATGCAGTAAAGTTCTTTCAGGGCATTGCCGTACTGAAAACTGGCTACATCGTTCAGCTCCGGCATGCTGTCCATGAAGGCCGGCACCTGTAATGAATAGAGGTGATTCACGGTATGTAAAACCATGGCTGCCTTATCATCATTCTTTCCCCGCATTTCATCAATAACAGTATTGAGATTGCAGGAAGCCAGAAAGGGCAGGAAGGAAAGAAAATACAAGAGGCGTTTCATGCCTCAAAGAAAGGGAAAGTTAAGGAAGGCAGAAAAGAAAAAATAGCAGATTACATCGACTCGGCCACCACCTCACTCACTTCAGGCACCATGCGTTTTAGCAGGCCTTCGATTCCGGCTTTCAGAGTAATGGTGGATGAAGGGCAACCGCTGCACGAGCCTTTCAGTACTACAGTAACCACCCCGTGATCGAAGGACTTGAAACTGATGGCACCGCCATCCATTTCTACCGCCGGTTTTACGTGATTATCGAGCAGTTCTTTGATTTTTTTCACCACTTCCGAGTCGTTTTCGTCCGAAAGGTCGTTGGTTTTCGGATGGATCACCGGTTTCTCTTCCGCCACATAATTTTTTATGAACTCCTTCATCGGAGGGATCAGATCGAACCAGTCGGTATCTTCCGACTTGGTGATCGTTACGAAGTTGTTCATGATGAACACCCCGCGCACAGCACTGAAGGTTTCGAACAATTCAAGCGCCAGCGGCGAGTTTGAGGCAGAGGTTACATCGGGAAAGTCAGCCGTATCGTTGGGTAGTAAAAATCGGTTGAGAACGAATTTCATTGTTTCCGGATTCGGCGTGGCTTCGCTGTATATAGTGATCAGATTTTTTACATCAAGGGTTTCCATGGCTGTGGGTGATTTTACAATGCAAAATTAATTAAAATAATTCTAAATAAGGAAATAGATGATATAATTGAAGAAACAGGGTTTGCAGCAGGAAACCATTCAAAATGAAATTTGTTTTTGTTTTAGTTGAAATACAACCTATATTTCACAACAGAAGTATTAACTGATTTTTTTGTCAATAATTTGCATGGCAACCCCAACGGTGAACAGTGAGAAAGAGAAACAGGAACTGATACGAAGGTACAGGGCCTTATTACGAACCGCCAACAGAAACAACCTGTCGAAAGCGGACCGGGAGAAAATAAGCAAGGCGTTCAATATAGCGGTGAATGCACACAAGGATGTGCGACGCAAAAGCGGTGAGCCATATATCTTTCATCCGCTGGCAGTGGCCCAGATCGTGGCCGACGATATTGGCCTGGGGGCTACCAGCATTGCCTGTGCCCTGATGCACGATGTGGTGGAAGACACCGATATCTCACTCGATTTTATCAGGCAGAATTTTGATGAGCAAACCGCACGTATCATCGACGGGCTTACAAAAATCTCAGATCTGGTTGACCAGCACGGAAGCATACAGGCCGAGAATTTCAAGAAGATGCTGCTGACCCTGAACGACGATATACGCGTTATTCTGATCAAGCTGGCCGACCGTCTTCATAATATGCGCACGCTGGCCAGTATGAGCCAGAACACACAGCTGAAGATATCGGCCGAAACACAGTATATTTTTGCACCGCTTGCCCACCGCCTGGGGTTGTACAATATTAAAACAGAACTGGAAGACCTGGCACTGCGCTATCTGCATCCTACCGAATACCGCAACATCGCCGAAAAACTGCAGGCCACCAAAACCCAGCGCAACCGGTATATCAATCAGTTCATCGCACCCATTGAGAAGAAACTGGAAGCCTTTTCCCTGCCTTTTGAAATTAAAGGCCGGGCCAAATCCATCTCATCCATTTATACCAAGATGGAGAAGAACCACATGGAGTTCGAAGACCTGTATGATATTTTCGCCATTCGCATTATTATTGACTCCAGTGCCGAATCGGAAAAGAACGACTGCTGGCTGGTGTACGGGGCGCTGACCGAAATATATACACCGGTTCCCAACCGCTTCAAGGACTGGATATCGAACCCGAAAGAGAACGGGTATGAATCGTTACATAATACGTTCATAGGTCCGAACGGAAAATATGTGGAGGTGCAAATACGCAGCACACGCATGGATGAGATCGCAGAAAAAGGATATGCGGCACACTGGAAATACAAAGAAGGTGTGGAAGTGCCGGCTGCATATCAGAAACAGGATTTCCGGGAATCATCTATTGAAGACTGGCTGAAAAAGGTACGTGAGGGACTGGAAGCCTCGAAAGGTACCGCACTCGAATTCCTGGAAGACTTCCGTTTGAATCTGTATACCGAAGAGATCTTTGTGTTCACGCCGAAGGGCGACCTGAAAAAACTTCCACTGGGTGCCACCGCCCTCGACTTCGCTTTTGAAATACATACCGACGTAGGCAGCAAATGCCTGGGAGCAAAGGTGAACGGGAAAATGATGCCCCTCAGCCATAAATTGAAAAGCGGCGACCGGGTTGAGATCATTACCTCCCAAACCCAAAGGCCGAATGAAGACTGGCTGCGGTTTGTGGTGACCAGCAAGGCCCGTCAGCGCATTCGAGAATCGTTGCGGGAAGAGAAGAAAGTGGTGGCTGAAATCGGGAAAGAGATCCTGCTGAAAAAATTTGCTGCGGCCGAAATACAGTTCACCTCACACAAGGCCGAAGAACTCGCTACCCATTACCGGTTGGCTTCACCACTCGATCTGTATTATGAGATTGCAGTGGGCAAAGTGGCTAAAGAAAAACTCGACCTCAAGAAGATTTTTGAAGAGATATACCGGAAAAAACTGGAGAGCAAGGTTCATGATGAACCGAAAATAAAAATCCAACAGGATTACAAGCGTACCCGGGTAAACAACAAAGACACCATTATTCTGGGCGAGGATCTTGAACTGGATTATACATTTTCAAAATGCTGTACGCCGATTCCGGGCGACGATGTTTTCGGATTTGTGACCATTGGTGAAGGAATAAAAATTCACCGCACCGACTGTCCCAATGCCACCTCTCTTTTCAGTCAGTACGGATACCGGGTAATGAAGGCCCGATGGGCTTCCGATGAAATAAAGGAAAATTTCCTGGCAAGCATTGCCGTAAATGGTATCGACAGTGTAGGGCTGGTGAGTGCCATTACCAATGTGATCAGCAAAGAGCTGAAAGTGAATATGCAGTCGATATCCTTCGACAGCAAAGACGGTGTGTTTGAAGGAAAAATAAATCTGTTCATCACCGATGTGTCGCACCTTGAATCGCTGATGGATAAATTAAAAACCATCACCGGCCTGGATAATGTGCGGCGCGTGAATGTTGAAAAAGAGTAATAAAAAAAAGTTCCTCAGCCATAGATGGAATCTAATAACTGAGGAACGGATTATGTGTCGAAAATAAACTTACTGTGCGGCTACTACTTTTGGAGCGGCTGCCAGAATCTCTGCAGTTACTCCGTCGGCATACTTCGTGAAATTGTTTACAAAACGCATGGCCAGATCGTTGGCCTTGGCATCGTATTGTGCCTTGTCGGCCCACGTGTTGCGAGGGTTCAGTATTTCGGTAGGGACATCCGGACAGCTTTGAGGCATGGCAATACCAAATACCGGATGTATATCGTAGGCAACTGTGTTCAACTGGCCCTTAAGTGCCGCTGTGATCATGGAACGGGTGTATTTCAGTTTCATGCGTGATCCCACTCCATACGCACCTCCACTCCATCCGGTGTTAACGAGGTATACATTGATATCCGGATTGTGTTTCAGTTTCTCGCCCAAAAGCATGGCGTATTTACCCGGATGCAACGGCAGGAATGCGCGTCCGAAACAGGCGCTGAAAGTAGCCTGAGGTTCGGTAACTCCGGCTTCTGTTCCGGCTACCTTAGCGGTATAACCACTGATGAAATAATACATGGCCTGTTCTACCGTAAGCTTTGATATCGGAGGCAATACCCCGAACGCATCGGCAGTGAGGAAGAAAATATTTTTAGGTGCTTTACCTACCGACGGGCTCACAAAATTTTTGAGGTTTTCGAGCGGATAGGCACAGCGGGTGTTCTCTGTTTTGCTGATGTTGGTGTAATCAACCGTATTGGTTCCCGGATAGAATTCGATGTTTTCTACCAGCGCACCGAATTTGATGGCATCGAAGATCTCCGGTTCTTTTTCCTGGGTAAGGTCGATGCATTTGGCATAGCATCCGCCTTCAAAATTGAATACTCCCTGATCCGACCAGCCGTGCTCGTCGTCACCGATCAGCGGACGATGCGGGTCGGCGCTCAAAGTGGTTTTACCTGTTCCGCTCAGTCCGAAGAAAATGGCTGTATCTCCCTCTTCGCCGATATTGGCGCTGCAATGCATGCTCAGCACTTTTTTGTCCTGAGGCAGAATATAATTCAGTACTGTGAAAATACCTTTCTTGATCTCACCGGTATAGCCGGTTCCACCAATAAGGATCATACGGCGTGTGAAATCGATGGCAGCAAAGTTATGCTGACGCAGTCCGTCTTCCGGTCCGTTGGCACGGAAAGAAGGCACATTGAAAATCACCCAGTCATGCTTCATGGAAGCCTGTTGTTCGGCATTCGGACGAATGAAGAGGTTGTTGGCAAACAGGTTATGGAACGGTTTTTCGGTAATGACTTTTATATTGATGGCATATTGCGGATCGGCGCAGGCTATGGCGTCGCGTGAATACAGTTCTTTGCCATTCACATAGGCCAGCATCTTCTGATAGAGCTTGTCAAAATGATCCGGTGATAACGGAATATTGATGTCTCCCCAATGAACAGTGTTTTCAGTGATGCTGTCTTTTACAGTAAATTTATCTTTGGGTGAACGGCCGGTAAATTCGCCGGTATCTCCGGCTATGGCGCCGGTATCGGTAAGCTTGCCTTCGTTACGTTTGATGATGTGCTCAACCAACTCGGCAGGCGTTAAATTATTGTGCACTTTACCGGCAGCTCCGGTGATTTTTTCAATGATTTGCTGGGTAGTCATTGGGATAAAATTATTTAATGTGTGCAAAGGTAAAAAAAAGCACTTGGGGAATCACTTACTTCCCGGAATTTTAAAAAGAAACTGATGGTTAAGCGCTCATTATCAATTTGTTAATAAAACCTGGCAGGATTATTTATAATGATTTAAAGTAATGGAAAATTTCTTCTGAAATGATAATTTGCAGAACATAAAAATACCACTAAAAATGAGTTTTAGAATTCAATCGCTTGACGAGTACCACGCCATATATAAAAAAAGCATTGATGACCCGGAAGGTTTCTGGGGAGAAGTGGCCGCTTCGTTTCGATGGCAACGTACCTGGAACCGGGTGCTCTCATGGAATTTTACCGGTCCGGAGATAAAGTGGTTTGAAGGCGGACAATTGAATATTACCGAGAATTGTCTCGACCGGCATTTGGAATCGCATGGCGATAAAGTGGCATTGCTGTGGGAGCCGAATGAACCGGAAGAACATTACCGCAGGTTTACATACCGTGAGCTGCATTTTAAGGTGATGCAATTTGCGCAGGTATTGCTGAATAACGGGGCCAAACGGGGCGATCGTATCTGTATTTACATGCCCATGGTTCCGGAACTGGCTATTGCGGTACTGGCCTGTGTCCGCATCGGGGCTGTACATTCGGTGGTGTTTGGCGGGTTTAGTGCCCAAAGTATCGCCGACCGCATTCAGGATGCACACTGCAATATGGTGATCACTGCCGATGGGGCCTTTCGTGGCAACAAGGTGATTCCGTTAAAGTCGGTGATCGACGATGCACTGATGGGATGCCCCACGGTGCAGCGGGTGATTGTGCTGACACGCGCCCGTGTGCCGGTAAGCATGATCAAGGGGCGCGACGTGTGGTGGGAAGAAGAAATAAAACGGGTAGAGACACAGGGAAATCCGTTTGTGCCCGCGGAAGTAATGGAGGCCGAAGACATGCTCTTCATTTTATATACGAGCGGCAGCACCGGTAAACCAAAAGGCGTTGTACATACCTGCGGTGGATATATGGTTTGGGCCGGTTATACGTTCGAAAATGTGTTTCAGTATATGCCGGGTGATATCCATTTCTGCACAGCCGACATCGGGTGGATCACCGGACATACCTACATTCTTTACGGGCCGTTACTTACCGGGGCCACCTCACTCATGTTTGAAGGCGTGCCAACGTATCCCGATGCCGGACGATTCTGGGAGATCACTGAAAAGTACCGGGTCAATATTTTGTATACCGCACCTACGGCCATTCGTGCCTTGATGCATTTTGGTACAGAATATATCATCGGAAAAGATCTCTCCTCATTGCGCGTGCTGGGTAGCGTAGGTGAACCCATCAATGAAGAGGCCTGGCACTGGTATCATGAACATATTGGTCAGAAACGTTGTCCGATCGTTGACACCTGGTGGCAAACCGAAACCGGTGGTATCATGATCTCACCCATTGCCGGTATCACACCATTGAAACCGGGTCTTGCCACCCTGCCCTTGCCGGGCGTTCAGCCGGTGCTGGTAGATGAGAAAGGGAACATATTGGAAGGCAACGGGGTCAGTGGTAATTTATGTATTCGTTTTCCATGGCCCGGCATGCTTCGCACCACATACGGCGATCATGAACGATGCCGCCTGAATTATTTTGCCACCTATGATAACCTGTATTTCACCGGCGACGGGTGCAGCCGGGATGAAGACGGGTATTACCGCATCACCGGACGTGTGGATGATGTGCTGAATGTGAGCGGTCACCGCATTGGCACCGCGGAAGTAGAAAATGCCATCAACATGCATACCGGTGTGGTGGAAAGTGCCGTGGTTGGATTTCCACACGATGTGAAGGGACAGGGGATCTATGCCTTCGTGATCTGTCAGCATATACCCGATGATGAAGAACTCACACGAAAAGATATAGGGGCTACCGTAAACCGCATCATTGGCCCGATTGCACGCCCCGATAAAATTCAGTTTGTAACCGGATTGCCCAAAACACGGAGTGGAAAAATTAT
>JBGAVF010000060.1:0-12933 GCA_044228315.1 Bacteroidia bacterium
AAAATACGCATGGTTGACAAAAACCCGACACAAACCATGGCCTTTATAGTAAGTGGTGGTGTCACCGAGGTTGATTAATTAAGTATCCGTTTTAAAAAAAATATTCCGCGCACCCGCAGCACTGCATGCAACTTTCCGTCGTAATTGTTAACTACAATGTAAAATATTTTTTGCATCTGTGCCTTCATTCGGTACGAAAGGCCATGCAACAACTGGAAACGGAAGTCTTTGTGGTAGATAATAATTCTACCGATGGGTCGGTGGAAATGTTGCAGGAGGAATTCCCCTGGGTGAAGGTAATAGCCAATAAGCACAATGCCGGTTTCGGGGTGGCCAACAACCAGGCCATTGCTATGGCGAAAGGGAAGTACATCCTGTTGCAGAATCCGGACACCATTGTGGCAGAAGATACGTACACACGCATTGTGGATTTTATGGAGCTTACGCCCGATGCAGGTGGTTTGGGTGTGAAAATGATTGACGGCAGCGGTAAGTTCCTGCCCGAATCGAAGCGAGGACTGCCTACACCCGAGGTGGCTTTCTATAAAATTTTCGGGCTCAGCGTTCTTTTCCCGAAATCCCGGCTCTTCGGCAAGTACCACCTTGGCTTTCTCGATCTGAATGAGGTACATGCAGTAGATGTGCTCAGCGGTGCGTTCATGCTAATGCGCAAGGAGGTGATCGACAAAACCGGTGCCTTTGATGAACAGTTCTTCATGTACGGGGAAGATATCGACCTGTCTTACCGCATCACCGAAGCCGGGTATAAAAACTACTATTATCCCGGAACTTCCATTGTGCATTATAAAGGAGAGAGCACAAAAAAGGGGAGCCTCAATTATGTATTCGTTTTTTACAAAGCCATGATCATATTTGCCCGGAAGCATTTTGCTTCTCAAAAGGCAGCCTTGTTCTCATTGCTCATCAATACCGCCATTTATATCCGGGCCGCCATAGCAGTAATTTCCCGCTTTATGCAATTGCTGGCCCGCCCGGCGCTTGATATTCTTTTAATGATGCTGGTGATGTACATGTTAATACCCTGGTATGAAGATGTGAAATTCGATGGGTCAGGGCACTTCCCCGATGCGCTATGGCTGGTAAATATGCCTTTATACATTGCCTTATGGATGCTGGGATTGTTCTTTACCAACAACTACTCCAAATCATTTCCCCGCATTACCTCAATACTTTACGGAATGGTCCTGGGCACCCTTTCAATAAGTGTGGTGTATGCTTTTTTAAGCGAAGACCTCAGGGCATCCCGCGCTATTATTTTAATGGGGGCTTCTCTCAATTTTCTGTTTCTTTTCCTGGCTCGATGGCTGTGGCAAATGATTCGGTACCGTAAGATCCGCTGGTACAATCAGTCTGCACAGGCGCTGCTGGTCATCGGCGACGGGGCTGATGCGGTGCAGCTGCAATCCCTGTTGCAACGTAATGTAGAACATTTCCGCATCATTGGATTTGCCGGAACCCGGCAGGAGGAGGAATTAAATCCTTCATTTCTGGGCCATTACAGCCGGCTGCTGCGTATACTGAAGTTATATACGACCGATGAACTCATTTTCACCTGCGACAAGGTCAGCTGGAAGGAAATGATCGCCACCATGGAACAGTACCGGAAACGGTATACCTATAAAATTTTCGATGCCACTACCAACTTCACGCTGGGGAGCAATTCCAAAAATGCCGCCGGTGAAGTGTTTACCGAAGCGCTGATCTATTCGCTGAATACCCGTGAAGCAAAGTACAATAAGCGTTTCACCGATATCGTTATTTCATTGATTCTGCTGCCACTGACGCCGGTCCTCATCGGCTGGGTCGATCATAAGGCCGGTCTCATTCGGAACATATTCAGCGTATTGCAAGGTAAAAAAACATGGGTCGGATATGCCCGGCCCGATAACAAAACCCTTCCTCCTTTGAAGCTGAATATCATCTGTACCACGTATAGCACGCACCCCGATGAAATATGTGCAGCAAATTCAGCATACGCCCAAACCTATTCTTCGGTACGTGATGTGATTCTGGTGCTGAGAAACAGTAAACATCTGGGTAGCTGAAAGTGCTGATATGCAACGAACCGTTGCTCCTTTCCGTATAGGGGTATCCTGCTTTCTCAAAGGGGTACCAATAATGTCGACGGATTTATACCTGCAATAAAGCAACATCGCGCACCAGGGCCGGGCCACTGTAAATGAAGCCGGAATAAAGCTGAACCAGTGCAGCCCCATGAAGGATTTTCTCTCTGGCATCGGCAGTACTCATTACGCCCCCTGTAGCAATGATGGGTACCTGAACCCTGGTAGCAAGGTATTGCAGCACATCCGTGGAGCGGCGGGTTAAGGGGGCACCGCTTAATCCACCGGCGCCAATCGATTCAATCACGGCTTTATCAGTAGTAAGGGGTTCCCGGGCAATGGTAGTATTGGTGGCAATAAGGCCGTCGATGCCTGTTTGCATGGTTACTGCCGCAACTTCGTCAAGTTGTTCATGCGTCAGGTCAGGAGCTATTTTTAATAAAAGTGGTTTCTGAACCTTGCCCTGCGATACCCATGTATACCGCATTTTCAGCAACGTGGAAAGGATTTTCTGCAACTCATCTTTATCCTGAAGTGCACGTAAACCGGGTGTATTCGGTGAACTCACATTCACCACAAAATAGTCGCATACATCATAGAGCCTTTCAAAACAAAGTGCGTAGTCATTTACTGCTTCTTCATTGGGAGTCACCTTGTTCTTGCCGATATTGCCTCCTATAAGTATGGAAGCCTTTCGGTTTTTTAATCGTTCATAAACCACATCCATCCCGTCATTATTGAATCCCATCCGGTTTATGAGTGCCTTGTCTTTAACCAGGCGGAACGAACGGGGTTTCGGATTTCCAGGTTGCGCCTTCGGGGTTACGGTTCCTATTTCAACGAAGCCGAACCCGAGTGCCTCAAATACATCCAGATGTTTTGCGTTTTTATCAAACCCTGCAGCAAGTCCTACCCGGTTTTTAAAGGTCAAACCGAACACGGTTACCGGTTTTTCCACTACGAACCAGTGTTTTAACAAAGGCTTTATGCCGGGTATTTTTATCAGAAAACTGAGCAGCACCATAGTGATGGCGTGTGCCCGTTCCGGTGAAAATAAAAAGAGAATACGTACTAGAAATGAATACATGTGGATTCAAAATAAAGCAATCTTACAGGCTTGTCAAAACATAATAACAGGAACTTTCCGGTAGCTGTGTAGTTATTTCGTTTCAATGCGAAAAACGGGGTACAACATATACGATTTCTCGAAATACGTACTGTGCCGGTACACATACTCAAGCTGTGCCCTGGCGTTATTACGGAAAGCTTCATCGGTTTCTTTGCGTTCCTCCAGCTTTCTCCTGAGTTCCGGGTCGGCATCCAGTATTTCCTCGGCACGATGATCCCAGACATAATCACTGAATCCTTCTTTCTGTTGCAGAATATTATCGATCATGGTCCAGGCAAAAAAACTTTCATTGCTCTCCGGTTCCAGCGCCTGTATCAGATAACGTTTGAAGCGTGGGTTTTTATCCAGTGGAATAAATACCCAGGCCCCCGTCATTTTTTGCTTCAATGTTGCTGTGTCCACCTGGGTGTTGAAATGGGTAAAGTGACTCTCATACGCCCGCTTCGACGACTCGCTCGACCGTATGCGGTAAGTGGTTACCACAAGCTCTGTATCTTTTACCACCCTGAAATTTAAAGCAAGGCGTGTGAGGTTCAGTTTGTAAAACCATTCGTAGGGCATGGCATAACAGTCCGGGGCTTTCACCGATTTCACCGGGGTATATTCATCATAAAAGCGGATCGGCTTTGTATATGGCTGACTCCGGTCGTAAACCAACTGGTCCTTTCCGGTCACCTTACTGGGTTTGTAAAGTGCCTTATAGCCTTTGAAGGGGATCATGGTATATCGGGTGGTATCCAGGTCCCATTGCAATACGAAGTTACGTTGCTGAGCACTCAGGGTATCTGCCCGCAACTGCAGGTTGATCAGGGTGTTCTTTTGTTCAGCAGCATATTTTATCATCTCCATTATAAAATTATACGTTGCTTTCACCCGTTTGTCATAAGGTTTCAGCATGTGTGTTTCCGTTACAAAGCTGAAGCAGTTGAACAACGAGGCATACCCCGTACTGTACCGGGGTGAATCCCAAAAACCAACAATACCCGAGTCGGGCGTTTCCCTGTAGGTATCCACATACGGGATCATGAGTGTGCCGGCATTTTCCAGCCTTGAGTAAAGTTGTGGCATCAGTATTTGTTGCTGGAAATTTTCCATCACCTCGTTCTCATATTTATTATGCTGGGAAGCGATCAGGGTAAGCGTATACTGGTAATCAGCGCCGTCGCTCACATGGGTATCGATAAATATATGGGGCCTTACCGATTGAAAGAACGACTCAAAAACCTCTGTCTCCAGTGCATCGCATTTTATGAAATCACGGTTCAGGTCCAGGTTCAGGTCGTTGGCACGAAAGCCGTATTCTTCGGGCCCGTCCTGATTGGCCCGGCTGCAGCAGCCGCGCTTTTGTGCTCCTCCGGTATTATAAAGGGGAATAATATTTATTTCCACCTGGTCAAGAAGTGGGGTTAGTGCAGCCTTCGTTAATACGTCACGGCTTAGCATCATACACGCATCTACCCCGTCGGGTTCGCCCGGATGTATGGCATTACAGATAAAAATTTTCACCTTGGGTGTATGCACATTACGGTTTGTAATGGTGATGAGTTTAATATTCCCCGCATCATGGTAGTTCAGTTCACTTTTCCCAAGTGCAGGTTCTTTCCATTGCACATAACCCGGATACGCCGAGAGCAGGCCTTTGTAGTAAGAAAGGCATTCGGCAAGTGTGGCGGATGACTTGCCATTGCTTATCTCATACGGGGTGAGACGCTGGGCCATGGCACCTTGTATTACGAAAAGAAACAAAACGTGTATCTTGCAGCGCGTGGCTATGTTCAGGCATTTACTCATACTATTCATTTGCTTTGCAATTACTGCAAAAAAAATGTCAGCACAAATTCCGGGCTGTACAGATGCCCGTGCCACCAATTTTAATCCTGCAGCCAACCAAAACGATGGTAGCTGCCTGTATGCTGTCACCTCCTATAGCCTTGTTAAACTTAACGGGAAGTTGTCCGACACCATCAATGAAACATCGGGGCTTATAAATCTTAACGGGGAACTCTGGACCATCAACGACAGCGGCAGTCCGGCCAATCTTTACCATTTTTCAAAGCAGACCGGTGAAATTCTGCAAACCATCCATATCCGGAATGCAACCAACATAGATTGGGAAGATATAGCTACGGATGGGTCGTATATTTACATTGGGGATTTTGGGAACAACAACGGCAACAGGAGTTCAATGTCGGTGTATAAAATTGCAATATCCCGTTTAAGTTCAAAAACCAACGATACTATAACGGCGGATACCATCCGGTTTTCGTATGCCGACCAAACGGATTTTTCGTCTCGGCCCAATGCCAATCGTTACGACTGTGAAGCCATGATGGTTTTGAACGATACCATTCACCTGTTCAGCAAGGACTGGATCGACGGGCATACCAAACATTACCAATTGCCGGTAACTCCGGGCATGTATTCGCTACTGCCTGCGGACTCTATGGATGCAGGATGTCTTATCACAGGCGCTGCCTGGGAGCCGGTTTCACGACGTATTGTGTTGACGGGATATCAGAAAACAGGGTCTTGCTTTTTGTGGCTGCTCTGGGATTTTAAAGGGTCGGAAGTATTCCGCGGCAATAAACGTAAAATTGATCTGGGCTTCTTCACAGGTGCCGGTCAGATCGAAGGAGTATGCTTCAACGACAGCAGTAACGTGTACGTGACCAATGAAAATAATATTGTAAATAACCGTTTGTACGGGGCGCAGGTGGGCCTTTGGATGAACCGCAAGTCAGCCGGAGTGAATTACAGAAAACAGGACATCTCTGCACTTCAGATGCTGCCGAATCCGGCCGGGAACACATTGCATGTGAAGTACAACCTGCAACGACCCGGAGTTGTTCTATACTGTATTTACGGAATGAACGGGAACCTGGTAAATTGCACACGTATCAAGGAGAACGGGGGAGAAGTACACCAAACCCTGGATATATCAGCACTCCCTGCAGGAGCCTATTTTCTGTTGGTGCATAGCCAGCACAAAGAAGGTGACCGGAAAATTTTTATAAAAGAATAATAGATTGTAGTATGGCAACGGTAACCGTTATAACCAATAATAATGTTGAAATTGAATATGAAGTAGCTGGCATAGGCGACCGGGTGCTGGCCACATTGGTTGACTGGGTGATCTATCTGATGTATTATGGATTTATTGTTTTGCTGTACACCAATACTCCGCTGCGGAATTATTTCAGTGATGCCGTAGCCATTATGTTATATCTGCCGGTATTCTTTTACCACCTGCTTTGTGAAATGTTTCTGGAAGGACAGAGCATCGGAAAGAAGGCATTGGGTATTAAGGTAGTTATGCTCGATGCCGGTCGTCCTGCATTTGTAAATTACCTGCTTCGCTGGATCATGACACCCCTCGAATTCGGTTTTGGATTCGGCATCATTGCGCTGATCACCTGTGCTGCCAACGGACGCGGACAACGACTGGGCGACATGCTGGCAAACACCACGGTCATTCGCCTGAAACCTCGTGCCACCCTGAAAGAAACGGTTCAAACCCGTACGTTTCAGCCCGACTATGTGATGCAAAATTATGAGGACGCATTCTTTTTTGCCGATCGGGCTAAGGAAGTGCTTTGCAGCAAACTGAATATAACTACGGATATGGATTCTATGCTGTTCATCGATACGGTGATCAGCGACTATCAGTACTACGCATCTACACGGGTGTAGTTAACGGCCACTTACCATTCAGCTTTCGGGTCGATCTGAAACACTTCCTGCATCTCGAGAAGGAGCGGTTGCAGGTGTTCCGTATGGTATCCTTTTCTGCCTCCGAAAACCGGATTCCATGTAGCGCTGTCAGGAATGACCAGTCCGGCACGGGTAAGTACCGGCTCAATCGATTGAAGCCATTGCGATTTCAGGGCCTCTTCACCGGCAAATATTTTATCATCAATAAGACGTTGTTCCTCATCTCCGGTTTCGAAGATCCCGAGAGCAAAATTAAAACTGTTTGTAAGAACCGTTTGCATACGGGCATGACTCTCTTCACTTCCTTGTCCCAGTTTTTCAACCCAGGTGCGGGCATGCATAATATGGTACTTCACTTCACCTTTCACCTTTGCCGACAGTTTGGCAAGGGGGTCAAAACTGCTTCCTGCAAGCATTTCGAAACGCAGGTACGCAGCATAGTCAAATAAAAAATGACGCATCAGTGAAAAATCATATTCACCGATCGGAAATTCAACGTACTGACAGCAGGTGTATTCTTTCTCGTTACGGGTAAATGCGGTTGTGTCCGGATCTTTTTCTCCTAAAGTCTGTAGTATTTCAAACAAGGCAAGCGCCTGCCCAAGCTTATCCTGAGCCATATTACTGAAAGCAATGTCTTCTTCAAGTAACGGTCCCAAACCAGTCCATTCACTGTTTCGGTGTCCCAGAATAACATGGTCATCGGCCATGCGGAAAAGAAGTTTTTTAATATGTTCCATGCGATCTTTCTTTATTTTTTTCCTTTGAATTTGTTGATACGATCCATCACCTTATACCCGGTTGCTTCCCGGTAAATTTTTTCAGGCGCAGTTTCAAAAATGTCGGAGTCATCATAACTGCCGGCTACAACATTTTCACTCTTTACTACCCAAAGGTTTACACATTGTCCGCGACGGGCGTACTGGTCCTTGGCAAAAAGCAGTGCCATCTCATCGTTGGGGGCATGCACTATGCCAACATGTTCATGCTGGGCTCCGCGTTTTTTCTGGTGAAAAACTTCATACGTCTGAAACTCCTCCAATGGGCTGAGCGATACCTCTCCTTCCGGAAGTTCTGCCCGCGATATGCGTGGATCAAGCGAAATAATTTTCATACTGTGGCAAAAATAAACGTTCGTTAGTAAAATCTCATGATTTTTATCATAGAATTACGTCGCTGCATCCCCGCATTATTTCTGAGACCTGAATCGCTTACCTTTGCGGTGCAATAAAATTGAAAATCATGCAATACGAAAACCATATAGAATTTGCACGGGAGCTTGATAAAACCGATCCCCTTGCCTCATTCAGAAATGAATTTCATTTACTAAAAGGGGCCGTTTATATGTGCGGCAACTCCCTTGGACTGCAGCCCAAATCAGCCCGCGCGGCCGTAGAGCAGGAATTTGCCGATTGGGAGAAATTCGGCGTAGAGGGACATTTCGAAGGAGCTAACCCGTGGTTCAGCTATCATAAACTGCTTGCTTCCATGACCGCCAACGTGGTTGGTGCCCGGGAGCATGAAGTAGTAGTAATGAACAACCTGACGGTAAATCTGCACCTGCTTATGGTAACGTTTTACCGCCCCACAAAAACGCGCTTTAAAATTATTATGGAGGGAGGTGCCTTCCCATCCGATATGTACGCCATCGAAACCCAGGTAAGGTTTCACGGGCTGAACCCGGAGGAAGCTATCATTGAGATCAATCCACGGGAAGGAGAGTTTACGCTGAGAACCGAAGATATTATTCAGACAATTGAAGAGAATGCCGGCGAACTCGCATTGGTTTTATTCGGAGGGGTGAATTATTATACCGGACAAGCGTTCGATATGCAGGCAATAACCCGGGCGGCCCATAAGGCCGGTGCCTATGCAGGCTTCGATCTGGCCCATGCCGCCGGAAATCTGCTGCTTGAACTTCACAACTGGGAAATTGATTTTGCCTGCTGGTGTTCCTATAAATATCTCAACTCCGGGCCCGGTGGTACATCCGGTGTATTCATTCATGAAAAACATGCATCCAACACCGCATTGCCCCGTTTTGGCGGATGGTGGGGGCATGATGAAAAAACCCGCTTTCTCATGCGTAAAGGGTTTCATCCAACACCCACCGCCGAAGGCTGGCAGTTAAGCAATGCACAGGTGTTTCCCATGGCCATTCACAAAGCGTCACTCGAAATTTTCGAACAGGCCGGAATGCAGAACCTTCGCGAGAAAAGCGAAAAACTGACCGGGTTCCTGTATTACCTGCTGACCCAAAAACACCATGTTCCGTATACAATTATAACTCCGGCCGAACCGTCGATGCGGGGGTGTCAGATCAGTCTGCTGTTCCATGACCATGGACGTGAAACCTTTGATGCACTCACCGATCATAAAATAATCGCCGACTGGCGCGAACCCAATGTGATACGGTTAAGTCCGGCACCGTTGTACAATACCTTTGAGGATGTTTGGCATACCGCACGCGTTATGCGCAATGTATTTTCCTGATAATTAGTCTTCTTCCCCTACTTTTTTCATCAGGGTACGGAAAGCGTGGAACTTGCCTTCGAAAAGGCGCCGGGTTTCGGCCTGAAGTGCCGGTGCAAATTCCGTTTGGTACCGTTCATAAGCCGCCATGGAAGGGGCGAAGTACTGTACCACAAAGGTGGAACCTGTTTCATCTTCCTGACGGGTAAGCAATTCAAAGAAATGATGCGATTGAAACATGCCGGTTCCCATTACCTGAGGGATATGCGTTTCCTGCATCCATTTTACCCAGGATTCTTTTATGGAATCATCTATGTGTAAACTTACGTTATAAACAATCATGGTGTAAAAATAACTCATTTCAGCCTGAGAAGGAACTGACGGGTAACGTATCTTTGTATAAATCCTAATCCAGAACGTCATGAAGGAAGCTACCTCCAAGGAAAAAGTGCTGAAGAAAATTCGTCAGGCATTGATCTATAAAACGGATTACAAATTTGCCGATATTGACCTGGAAAGCAATGTGTATACGCAGATGGATGAAGATCCGACCGTAGAATTTGCCCGGGCATTCACCGAGGTAAAAGGGAAATTTATTTACAGCCCCGATGCGGCTTCGCTTCATCAGAACCTGAAAACCCTTCTCGATCGGTATTCAGGTGTTTTTTGTCTTGAAAAAAACATTCAGAAAATACTGACAGATGCCAGTATCCCATTCGAGACGAATGATATGCGTTTGCATGAAGTTAAAGTGGGGGTTACCTCCTGTGAGGCACTCGTTTCAAGAACGGGCAGCATCATTGTTTCATCAGGCAATGAAAGCGGCCGCCGAATGAGTGTTTATCCTCCGGTGCATCTGGTCATTGCTTACTCGGATCAGTTATTTCCTGAATTGAAGGATGCCATAGCCGCTTTACGTATCCGTTATAACGGGTCGATTCCCAGTATGCTAGGCATTACCACAGGCCCCAGCCGAACTTCCGACATTGAAAAAACACTGGTTTTCGGAGCCCATGGCCCGAAGGAGCTATACCTTTTTCTTACCGAACGCTAGACATAAAAAAAGCCACCTGAGGTTCAGGCGGCTTCTCCATCA
This sequence comes from Bacteroidia bacterium, assembly GCA_044228315.1. Taxonomy (GTDB): domain Bacteria; phylum Bacteroidota; class Bacteroidia; order UKL13-3; family UKL13-3; genus CAINMV01. Next base: position 10,493 of record JBGAVF010000060.1, read on the forward strand.
TTTCTGATTTTATTTATCGTGAAATCACGAATTTCTTATTGTAGGTGTTTTCTCCCTTGGTTATATGAAGGAAATAAATACCGCTTGGCAATGAACTTACATCGTAGGTTTTAGCGTCAGAAACATTCAGTTTCATTACTTCCTTGCCTACCAGGTTAATGATAGAGGCAGTAGTAATGTTGGCATCGGAAAGAGTGATGTTAAGCTCGTTTTTCACAGGATTCGGTGATACTCCGATGGTAAAGTTTGATCCGCTGGCAGAAGCATTGATTCCTGTTCCGGCTGCAGTACCCACAAAAGTAATGGTGTCGGCATTGGCTTTTTGGCCGTTACGGTAAATAAGGAAACGGGCTGAACCGGTCCCTTTGGTATAGTTCGGGAAAGCACCGGAATTATGTGTCCCGTCAAAATCGATTGTACCTCCATTGATTTTAACAATGAAATCACCTTTGGTGGTTTGAGGTACTTCATAGCAGCTGGGTAATGCACAAAAGCCAAGGGTCCATGCTGAAGGCTGGTTTTTATCAAGATACTCCCACACAAAGGCAGTGTCTGCCGGGTTAGTCGACTGGTTGGTAAGTTTTATATAACAATTAACAGCCCCGTCGGCCAACGGTGCCCAATAGGTACTCACCTTTTTATCCATGGTATAAAATTTCTGAGCAACCAGAAAGTTAAGGCTGAACAGACATAATAGAAGTAGTACTTTTCTCATGATTCGGGAACGTATTATTTAAGTATAAGTTACAAAGTAACAAAAATTCTGCCAAAGCTTCATGTAAAAAAAAGTTAACGCAATTTGGAAATTCGACTTTCATTCTCTACATTCGTTTTCAGATATACGTAAAACCAACCCATTATCGCCTATTGATGCAGCAGATTTACATTGACTAAATCATTCTAAACGCTACCCTATCGCATCTATTCTTTACGCTTAGTTTTTTTTGAAGCTGGATTTTTTAACTTAATTATCTTAAAGCCATGAACAAGGAACGTTTAAGCGATTTAGAGCTGGTGCGTCAGTATCAGCAAGGGCAGGATGCCTCATTCAATGTATTACTCGAACGCTAAAAGCGACCGGTGTACTCCACCATCTACTTTATTGTGAACAACAGGGAAGTAGCAGAAGATCTGTTTCAGGAAACGTTTATTAAAGCTTCCCGGTATTTGAAGGAAAATCAATACCTGGAAATGGGTAAGGTATCGGGCTGGTTCATTTCCATAGCCCGGAATTATGCTATAGACTATTACCGTAAAAGCCGCAGACAACCCCAGTTTTATGAAACGCACGACAATGATATCATGCATCACCGCAATATGATCCAGTCGTCGCTACCGGTTACCCAGATGGAACAAAAGGAGTTATCACGTACCATACGGCAACTGATTCTGCTGCTGCCGGAGGAACAAAGGGAAGTGCTTATTCTGAGGCATTATGCAGATATGAGTTTCAAAGACATCGCCAAATCCATGAATTCCAACCTCAGCACAACCCTGGGCCGTATGCGTTATGCGCTCATCAATCTTCGTAAAATGATTGAGGCCAATAAGGTGGAAGTATAAGTGCCCGAACGCCCTATTGCAGCAATCGCTTAAGCGCTTTCTGAAACGACCTGTTCTGCTGCCATAACCGGATACTTTCACTTTCATTGCCCAGGGCCTTCTCCGAGATCATCTTCGCCAGTAATTTCTTGTCGTCCTCAGGCCATGTTTCCAGGTTTGGAAACCGGACAAGAAGCAAGGCAAATTCTTCAAATAATTTCCGGAATTCCGGTTTGGTTGCGGCAATGGTTTTTATACCCAATGCCAGGGCTGCTTTTTGGGCAGCATCCGCAGTAGCTGATCGGTAGTCACCCCGGTACTTTTCGCGAACATGGTCGGCTACGAGTTTCCGTATCACAACAGAATCAACAGCATCAGCAGGTTTACTGCCAAGTTGCATGTACAATATGGAATGAGCCAGTTGTTTCAGCAATGCGGATGAGGACCGGTGCCCTTTTTGTGCGGTAATACAATGCCATTCTTCTTCCGCGATCTTTGCCAACGCCTCCTGTTTTGGCCTGAATCCCAGTTTGTAATAAAACCAGAAAGCACCCGAGGCAATGCCGTCCGGATTGTCGAGCCCGATCTGATAAGGCTCCACACTGAATTGCTGAACCCCCAGGTTTTTATGATAACAGGCTATGAGCTGGGTGAATATCCATGCCGATTCTCCACCCCTGAACCAGGGAAAGATATTTACACCGATGCGCCCGTTCCCCCCGCAGATCCAGGCCCCTCCATACGCCAACGGAATACCGTTTTTAAAGGCCATATAACCAACATAGCTCTCGGTGGTGAGCCGGTAATCCGGAGTGGCAAAAAAGAAAGCGATACTCATACCTCTTCCGGCGGAATAAAACCGTGTTTCTTTATCGTTGCAATAGGTGATGGGGTCAGTT
>JBGAVF010000061.1:0-12583 GCA_044228315.1 Bacteroidia bacterium
ATAGCTTCGGCGGCATCCACGGTCACCTGATCGTTGGTGGCATCGCGGTGTTCCATGCCCAGATCGTAATATTTCAGATCCAGGTCCAGATAGGGAAGGATCAGTTTGTCTTTAATGGCTTTCCAGATGATGCGCGTCATTTCGTCGCCATCCATCTCTACCACCGGGTTTGCTACTTTTATTTTCTGCATGACAAGTTGAATTGGTTGGTTTTAAAAGGGTGCAAAGATACACCTAATTTAAAAAACCCTTCTGTCTGAAAAATAAGTTGTTTGCACAGGCTGCAATTGCCGGAAACACCGGCCCTGCCTTTCGGCATTTGGGCTTCATTTCCCCCGCTTTAATTTCTTTACTTTTGCACGCCGCAAATACTTTTTTGCCTCAATTAATAAGAACACATGACGTTTCGGGAAGGGTTTAAAGAATACCGTATCATTCTTCTGCTGGGATTATTCACCCTGCTCACGGCCTCTTTTTTTTCTATCGGGTACAACAATCCCGACGAACACTGGCAGATCCTGGAGTTTGCCCATGCCAAGGTAAACCCCTCGCTGGAAAACGATCTGCCCTGGGAATACAAGGCCCAGATCCGTCAGGCCATTCAGCCCGTCATGGCCTTCTGCCTCGAAAAATGCCTGCTGGCTCTGGGATGTTTTAGCCCGTTTTTAATGACCTTCATTCTGAGGCTGATATCCGGATTGCTTTCCTTTTATGCCATCCATCTGCTGGTATTCTCATCCCGTTCTTACTTCGCTCAGGAACGATCGTTCCGGCTGGTGCTGATCCTGGTGAACCTGCTCTGGTTCATGCCGTATATTCATGTGCGTTTTCAGGGGGAAAACTGGGCGGCCATCTTCTTTGCTTTCGCTCTGTATGGCATTAACCGGTCACAGACTTCATCATCAGCACTGCGCTGGTTCTTACTGGCCGGGATATGCTCGGGTCTGGCCTTCGATTTCCGTTACCAGATGGCACTGGCCGTTATGGGACTGGGGGCATGGCTCTTGTTTTACCGCAAGGTGAATGGGATGCAAACCTTGGTTCTGATGGCCGGATTCCTTTCCATGGTAGTGCTTGAAGTGCTTTTGGACCGCTGGTTCTACGGCAACTGGGTTTTTACGCCTTACAATTATTTCTATCAGAACCAGATAGCCGGGGTGGCTGCCTCCTTCGGTGTTTCTCCCGTTTGGTATTACCTCTATCTGTTTATCGTGGCAGCTATTCCTCCGTTGAGTCTGGCCTTGTTCGCCGGCATTCTGATAAGCCTCTGGTATTTCAGAAACAGCATGCATGCCTGGATCCTTCTCTTTTTTGTTTTAGGACACAGCTTCATTGGTCATAAGGAAATGCGTTTTCTGTTACCGGTCATTCCTTCCTTCTGCCTCCTGCTGCCCTTCTGCCTGCAAACGGCACCCGGAGAAAAACTGAACCTCTGGTTTCAGCAACGCCGGGGTTTCAGGTTCCTGGGATGGTTCCTCGTGATCCAGAACAGCCTGTTGCTGTTACTCTGCATGGTGCGTCCGGCAAATGAAATAGACGGGCTCTTCAATAAAATATATGCATACGGGGAAAAAGGCGAGGTAAAACTGTTTTACATGAAATCCGATCCGTACCATTGGGGAAAGCTCAACTACAACTTTTACAAGAGTCCCCATGTAGAAGTGATGCCGTATGATGCGGATTCGATCGCTGTTTATAAAAACAACCCGGATGTTACGATATTGGTTGTTGACCCCGCTTTTAATACCAACGTATCCGCCCCGTATACACTGGTGGAATCTTACAAAACCATTCCTTCCTGGCTGAAGTATGTGAATTTCGGCGACTGGATCTCGCGCTCGTATGTGTGGAGTTTGTATGAAGTGAAATGAACCGGTGATCTTACCGTCCTTTTACCCGTTTGGCGATCTCAAAGAAGAGCCACGGGCACCACTTCTTAATATAATGCAGGAATACTTCGCCTTTTCCGGCAAGCAATTGTCGTTTATGCGATGCCGCAGCCCGTATAATTTTTGCGGCCAGACCTTCGGGTGTCATTCCCCGTTTCTGCAGATCATCGAGTTTCCCGTAGGGTGTGCCGTCTTTACTGAGGGCATTCTTGCTGATATTGGTCTGCACCCCGCCCGGACATACGATCAGAGTGTGAATATTGTACTCGCGCAACTCGATCTGCAGGGTTTCAAAAAAGCCCTGTAAGGCATGCTTCGATGCGGCGTATGCACTGCGTTGCCAGAAACCAAACTTCCCCGACACGCTGGAAATAACAATGATATCTCCGGTCTTTCGCGTCATCATAGACGGAACCACTTTTTTGGTGAGATACACAGCCGACAGAAAATTCAGTTGCATGATGCGTTCATCTACCGAAAAGTCGGTTTCATACACCAGGCCCCGCTGGCTCATGCCCGCATTGTTCACCAGCACATCCACCGCACCGTATTTTTTTGAGATGTACTCCAGCATGGCATCCACCGCCGGGTAATCGGTGATATCACACACCATGTACTCGCAGGGCGACGCCATATTCTCCTTCACCCGCTGCAGTTCCCGCTCGTTGCGGGCACAAAGCAATACCGTGGCGTTCTGTTTGGCAAACTCGTACGCCAGGGCCTCTCCAATGCCGGATGAGGCACCGGTGATCAAAACGACTTTTTGACTGAAATACATGGCTCAAAAATAGGGTTCATTTGGTTAACAATTTCTCCGGGTTGTTGCGGGTATACTGAAAGAATCCGAATACGCCCGTCAGCTCCGCGTCCCAGAAATGAAATGTATGCCCTTCGGTGGCCGGGAAATGGGAGGCATACGTTTGCTGTGGATGTTCTTTTTTAAGCCGGGCCAGCATGTCGGTGGACTGGACCGGAGGCACTACCGCATCGCTCATGCCGTGGGCAATGAACACCGGATGCCGGATCTCAGCGGCGTGGGCGTATACATTATCGTCCTGCTGCCACCGGTTGCGGTGTTGAGCAAACGTTCCGTACACGGCCGTCATAAGCCGGTCGTTGGGCATATCGGCCTGATTAAAATCTCCGCTTAAGGAGGCAGCGGCACTAAATACATCCGGGCATTTCCACAGGCAATACAAGGCACCCCTACCCCCGGTAGAAAGGCCCATCACGCCATTGAACTGGGTGGTTTTTAAAATGCCATACTTCGCCTGAAGGGCCGGGATCAGGGTGTCTGTGACCCATTTACCCGAAGGTTGTGCCAGCATATCTGAAGTGGTTTCAGCATAGTAGTGCGTGGCATACACGCTGCGCTGCATCTCCGGCAATACAAGCCGGTAGTGCAATGAATCGGCCAGTTTGCGCAAACGCGTTTCATCCAGCCAGCGGGAGGCGGCAAAATTCCAGCCGGGTAATACCAGAAGAGTGGGATAAGTCATTAAGGAATCTTCAAAATCCTGGATCAAAAGTACCTGAACACCGGCAATAGTATCTTTTACAAGTCCATGAATCGGGATTGGCTTTTCAACGGATTGAAAAGTATACGAATCCCGGGCTGCCTCATGGGCAGAACAGGAAAAGAAAAAAAGCATCAGAAATAACAGCAGCCGCATCATTTACAAAGAAAGGTGATTTTCTAAACTTAGGGATACCCTGTGCAGTGCTAAACAATAAATCCAAAATGGGTTTAATTGATGAGGCTGGTTGTCATTACCGTAAAAGCATCACGGTGCCTTTAAATGTATGGACCTCGTTATTGCGATCCATGGCACTGATGCTGTAAATGTACACTCCATCAGGTTCGTTTCCAGGCATCCATTCAGGAAAAGAGGTTTGACTGTCTGATTGGTAAACCACCTCTCCCCAGCGGTTGTACACAGTAAGTATATAGTACTGTGTATTGGTGCAAACAGGCTTAAACGTATCGTTGCGCTTATCTGCATTTGGGGAAAAGGTATTGGGGATAAAGCAGGTGAAGGAATCCATCACCCATACCTTACCGTAGGCCGTATCGCTGCATCCATTGTTTGTGAGTGCAATAAGTTGAACCGTATAGGTTCCGGTATCGGTATAGTGGTGAATTACAGATGGGTTGTTATCCGATTGAGTAATGCCATCGCCAAAACTCCATAGATAGGAATCGGAAGCAATACTTTGGTTTGAAAATGTAATATCCGGACGAATAATGTTTGTGCGCAACGGAACGGGAGTAAAAGCCGCTTTGGGTCGGGCAAAAACTCGTATTTTTTGAACAAACGGATTACATAATGCACTTCCATTTCTATCATACAAATGCACCCTGGCGGTAAAATCGGAAGCGGTGGTGTAGGTGTAAAATACATCGAACGGGGCTTGTGCGGTGGAGATGTTTTTGCGTACCGGTATACTTCCATCTCCGGCATCAAATACCAGCACATACGACGCAGGTTTTAATGCAGCAAGGGCGCCTATCTGCCAATGTACCGTTAGCGGAACACAACCCGAGGTGGGTGTAACTGCGATCCAGCGGTTCAAATCGGGGATCACATCTACCGTAAAGGTATCGGTCCATGTGGCACAGCGGTTATCGGTAATCTGTAATACAATATCCGTGCTGTTTAGCACGGGCATTGCGAAAGAGGCCAGTGTTGATAGAAACGCACCGGTATTTACATCCTTCCATGCATACGAATAATGCAGGGAGTCACCTCCATGCGGAGTGGATTGTACCTGCAACGTTTCATTTTCGCAAAGTACCAAATCGGGTAGAGGTGAATGTGTAAGTTTGGGCAGCACATGCACTACCACGGCAACACTGTCGTTCGGAGTTGTGCATCCATCCTCCACATGAAGCCAATACATGGTAGTGACTACCGGACTCACCACAGCCGATGAATCCACCATCGTTTTCGATACCAATCCATCATTCACAGTAAAGACCCTTCCGCTGCTTCTGCCACCGGTTGCCCCCGCTGTTAGCGTTAAGGCATTTCCAATGCAAAGGGAGGTATCAGTAAAAAGGGTATTTATTTTTAATGGTGGAATTACAGTAACCCGAATGGAATCCCAAAGTGTATCACCCATGCAGGCATTTACAGCACCTGCCTTATACAATGTATTCTGCATCGGTTTATCAATAAACCATCCGTTGCTGCTGCTATAAATGGTGTTTCCAACTTTATATAAGTACGTAAACGCGCTGTCAGCACCTGTGGCATTTACATTCAAAAAAACACTTTGTCCAAAACAAATCGTTGTGTCTGCGCTTTTGTTTACTCTAACATTTGCACGTACAAGGTTTGTAAGCAGTACACTATCGGCACAGCCACCGGCAACAGCATTAATCCGCAGCTTTACGGTGCCTGTTGATGTGTATGTATGCCATAACAGATGGTTATTCCCCTTTAGTATTGTATCCGTTCCATCGCCCCAACTTACTGTAATGCTGTCATTATAATGCGTTCCAACATTAAGTTTCACATTGGTATTCATGCACTTTGGATAAAGGGAATCAATTGTGGTGCTCAATTTAATTTCCGGTATTACATGGATTCGAACTGTGTCAGTATTGAAGCAGCCGTTGCCATTCACGGTATGTAACACAGCGTAAACAGAATCCGTAGCTTTGAAGGTTGGATTAATAATCAGGCTGTCGTTAAGCAAATTGGGTTTGCTGCCGGTCCAGTAAAAACCTGCGCCAAAATTGGCCCCGGCCAGTTGAACCGAATCACCAAAGCAAACCGTTTGATCGGGTCCGGCATTTACGGCGGGCAGGTTATAAATAATCACAGTGGTATCGGCAAGGTTACTGATACGGTCGGGACCTATACTTTTGAGTCGCAGGTAAAATTGTCCTCCACCCATATTGGGAATCACTACCCGTGTGTAAAGCATGTTTTCGGTATTCACCGTATCGGTAAAGGTGCCCAGCAGGCGAATGCCAGAGCTGGGAAAGGCCGGGTTGGTGCAGGCTTCCAGCCTGAAGGTGGTGCCACTGAACCAGTTCCCCCATTTTTTATATCCGAGTTTCAGCGTGTCGCCCACGCAGTATCTTACGCGCCCGGGCATAAAGGTTTCCAGCCATTTGTCAACGTACAAACTGAGAATATTGGCACATCGTGTATTGTTTACATCTAGGTTTCCGCGCAACATTTCAGCTATAGGATAAGAGTGCGAATTAAGAAATACCTGAAAAGCAGTGTCGGGTGAGTTTGAAACTGAATAATACCAGTTATGTGATTTTATTAGGGTGGAGAATTGCTTGCCTGCAGCCTGACTCATCATATCAATTTGTGATGGATAGCAATTGGTTACATTAGGGTCGGTATTATAATAATCCCCATTATTTATTGTAATCTGGCTTTTACAATTCAAAAGTGAATCCAGTGTATACACAAAGAAATTTGTACTTGTTGGTCCGCTCCTTCCGCAACCTACCAAAGAATCTTTAGAAAATGTCGAGGCAAATGAAAAAATAATTTTGTCTTGTGAAGTATGTAATGATAGAAATGAGTTGTAACGTGATTGTCGATGCTGCAGGTAATCAGGTATATCATACGGTATTCCCCAAAATGTCTCTTTTGTTACCGTTAGATTCGTATCCATAATGCCAACTATCAATTTGTTTTTAGCAGTAATCCCAAAAGAACTACCTGCATCTGCCGAAAATAAAATATTCCCTTTTAGAATTAACGGGCTATGCGTTTCATTTCCGTATGCCACTCGCCTTATCACATTGAAAAACGTATCATACTTTATGAATATTCCTTCCATGCTAAGTGCGGAGGGATTTGCCCTTCCGGTTAAATAGACGGCACCATTTAATTGAATTAACCCATTAATTTTATTTAAATCAACTGTAAGATTCTTTCGAAGAATTTCGATACATGTCATATCACAAACTAATGCAATCTTACCGGGTGAACCCGTAGGGAAGAAATTTGCAACACTTACAGGTGCGCTAAAGAAAAAATAGAAATGATTGTTGGTTATAAAAACATTGAGCAACGTGGCCTCATTATAAATCGGAATTTTATAATTAGTTATTAAGGCACCGGTTAGTGGGTTTACTTGTAAAACAAAACATCCATTTACTGTACTGCCTGTTGAAGTAAAGTTATCATAGCTAAATTGAGGGGCGGGACTTAGGATTATATAAACTGAATTTTTATTATAGATTATTTTATTAAAACCGGAAGTTGGCAAGTCAATTTTTTTATAAAAAACTATCCTGTTTGTGGAATCGTATTTAATAAATAAATATGGTGAAGAAGACGCTCCTGTGCTGATGCTGAAATTGGATGAGTAATACGGTACTTTTACATTTGATATGCAGTACTTGTTTGCCTGTGAATCACAACACATCCTGGTTTCGTCATCATAATTTAACTGTGAACCAATAAATGGTGTGGAATTAAAATTCAGAAAATTTTGGCATACTACTAACTTTACTGATAAAAAAATAACACAGATTAGTAATAGTTGTCTTATCATTTTTAATTAAAACGCCATGTTACTGGAGTGGTTGACCCAGATACCCAAGTACCTGTTAAGTTATTATTCGGATTTGAAGGTGTTGGGCAATTAACCCAAACAGAGCAATTTGAACAACCAGCAGTATTTGGAGTGGTTGAAGTGTAAATCGAATAATAGCTACTAGTTCCTGGTATTTTAAAATCACATTGATCAGAACTTGAAGTGTAACTAATTATTTGACCGGAACAAATTGTACCACTTCCTATGGTTAATCCACTTAGCTTCACAATATATTCAACTTCCGAAGTTTCTGGTGTGCCTCCTGCAGAAATTATTTGTGTCAGATAAGTTGGTGGATTAACTGGCCTTTTCGATATCTTGTTATTAAAGGAAGAAATTGATAATTCTAGAACAAAAGCCAAAACTAAAAGAAATAAGACTTTTGATGACTTTTTAAGTGCATTTACATTAATTACTTTCATTTGATTTGTTTTTTAATTTGAGAATATAGTAATCTTTATTCGAATTTATAATAATTAATTTAAAAAACCAAATCATATTAACTTCATTCATTACTGATTCTAATTAAGAGATTGGTTCAAATGCTATTCATTGTACTGCTATTCTACATTATATTTGGAATAACAGAAATCATGTAATCAACATTCAACTTTCCATTATGTTGATTTGCTTTAGGTTAGTTCTTTAAGATTATTACTTAACGAGTAAATGCTCAGTTTTCTCGCTTAATTTAAGTCTTGGATTTTCAATAACTATTAAGATTACCAAAAATTTAAGATGCCTTTCTTTTTTGTACCTTCGCACGCTTTTTTAAGTCCAATGAAACCGATACGAATGGTCGATCTCGTGACCCAATACGAGAAGATAAAACCCGAGGTGGATGCCGCCGTGCTCGATGTGATGAACCGTGCAGCATTTATTAAAGGGCCGGAAGTAACGCGCTTCGAAGAAAACCTTTCAAAATACCTGCACTGCAGGCATGTGATAGGCTGTGCCAACGGCACCGATGCCCTGCAGATCGCCATGATGGCACTGGGACTTCAGCCGGGCGATGAAGTGATCACCGCCTGCTTTACCTACGTAGCCACCGCCGAGGTGATCGCGTTACTGAAACTTACTCCCGTACTGGTGGATGTGGACCCGCATACTTTCAATATCGATCCTCAGGCCATTGAAAATGCCATCACCCCGAGAACAAAAGCCATTGTGCCGGTGCATCTGTTCGGACAATGTGCCGATATGGAGCCAATACTGAAAATTGCCGCCAAACATAACCTGTTCGTGATCGAAGATACGGCCCAGGCCATTGGCGCCGAATATACCTTCAGCGACGGGCACAAGGCCAAAGCCGGCACCATGGGAACCATCGGGTGCACTTCTTTTTTCCCGAGCAAAAACCTGGGTTGCTTTGGCGACGGAGGGGCCATTTTTACCAATGATGACGCCCTCGCCCAAAAGATCAAGATGATCGCCAACCACGGGCAAAGCCGCCAGTATTACCACGATGAGGTGGGTGTGAATTCACGCCTCGATACTATTCAGGCGGCCATCCTCGATATCAAGCTGAAACATCTGGATGATTACGCAGCGGCCCGTAACCGGGCGGCCGCTTATTACGACAATGCATTCGCAGCCAATCCGCATATCAAAACCCCTTCGCGGGCTGCGAACAGTACCCATGTATTCCATCAGTATACCCTGCAGTTGTGTGAAGTGAACCGGGAGGCGCTCAAAGCGTTTCTTGAAAGCAAAGGCATTCCGGCCATGATCTACTATCCGGTGCCGCTGAACCAGCAAAAAGCCTACCGGCAGGAAGGAAATTACCCTGTTACCAATGCTCTCTGCGATTGTGTGATTTCATTACCCATGCACACCGAACTATCGGAGGAACAGTTGCGAACCATAACAGATGCAGTGCTGGAATATTTGGAATTGAGAATTAAAAATTAAGAATTAAAAATATAGGATTGGGGATGAAAAAGAACATCATTGAAGAGAAAACCTTTGATTTTTCTATTGATATCATTCGCCTTTGCAAAAAATTAAATGCACAAAATAATTACATCATCAGCCAACAACTTCTCAGGTGTGGCACAAGCATCGGTGCGAATGTGCATGAGGCATCATCCGGTTCATCCAAAAAAGATTTTATTAATAAAATGATCATTTCTAAAAAAGAAGCCCGTGAATGTGAATACTGGCTTCGCCTGCTGCATGCTACCGAACCGGAACTTTCCCTGAAGCAGGAAATGACCAAAGTTGATGAGATAAACAGAATTCTATCATCAATAATTCTTACCGCAAAATCAAATTCAAAAACTCAATAATATTTAAAGTATTCGTTACACTGAATTTATATTATTCCATAATTCTTAATTCATCATTCTTAATTCTTAATTCATACTATGAACATCGCTGTAATTGGCACCGGATATGTAGGACTGGTTTCCGGAACCTGCTTTGCCGAAACCGGTAATAATGTGGTTTGCGTTGATATCGATGTAAACAAAGTAAACAAACTGAGCAACGGTGAGATCACCATATATGAGCCGGGACTGGAAGTGATCTTCAAGCGCAACCTGAAAGAAGGCCGTTTGAAATTCACCACTTCATTAGCCGAAGGCATCGAAGGTGCTCAGGTGATATTCCTGGCCCTCCCTACCCCGCCGGGGGAAGACGGAAGCGCCGACCTCAAATATGTATTGGGCGTGGCCGATGAACTGGGCAAGATCCTTACCGATTATAAAGTGATCGTGGATAAAAGCACCGTGCCGGTAGGAACTGCCGAGAAGGTACATGCGGCCATTGCTAAAAACATCAAATGTGATTTTGATGTGGTAAGCAACCCTGAATTTTTACGCGAAGGCGTAGCTGTTGATGATTTTATGAAACCCGACCGTGTGGTGATCGGCACCCAGAGTGAACGGGCCAAAAAAGTGATGAATGAATTGTATGCCCCGTTCGTGCGTCAGGGCAACCCGGTATTGTTCATGGATGAGAAATCGGCTGAGCTTACCAAGTATGCCGCCAACTCATTTCTGGCCGTAAAAATTTCGTTTATGAACGAGATCGCCCGCATCTGCGAATTGCTGGGCGCCGATGTGGATATGGTGCGCCGTGGTATTGGCACCGACGACCGCATTGGCAAACGTTTCCTGTTTCCGGGCATTGGCTACGGCGGAAGCTGCTTCCCGAAAGATGTGCAGGCCCTGGTGAAATCATCGGAAGATGTAAATTATCCGTTCGAGATACTGAAGGCCGTGATGCATGTGAATGAAACCCAGAAGTTATTCCTGATGCCGAAGATCCGTAACTACTACGGAAGCCTGAAAGGCAAACATTTCGCGATATGGGGACTGGCGTTCAAACCCAATACCGACGACATACGTGAAGCCCCGGCTTTGTACATGATCGATGCTTTATCAGCGGAAGGAGCTACGATCACTGCCTTCGACCCGGAAGCCATGAAGAATGTGCGGAACCTCATCGGTGATAAAATAACCTATGCAGAGAAAATGTACGATGCCCTGCAAGGTGCCGACGGACTCATCATTGCCACTGAATGGAACGAATTCCGTACACCCGACTTCCAGAAGATATCATCCCTGCTGAAGCAGAAAGCCATCTTTGACGGGCGCAATCTTTTTGAATTGCCGGTGATGCAGGAACTCGGGTTCCATTATGAAAGTGTGGGCCGTAAAAGCGTTTCCTGATAAGGTAGTTTTTTCACCCCTCATTCCAGGTATATCAATACCCGTTTCTCCTCTTTACCATTCACCTTGATCACCAGAAAATAACGTCCGGCCAAATAGTCGGTATTTTTGATGGAATAGTTGACCCGCAGTATGCCGGCTTCTTTTTGTCCGCTCATCAGCTGCTTTTTCACAGCATTGTTCTTATCGAGTAATAGTACTTCTACCATCGCTTTTTTCTGCAGTATCAGATCTTCGCTGCCTTCATTAAAATGGATGGCCCGTACTTTGGGTGTTGCCTTCGGGTAACTGGCAATATGTTTTTCCTTTGCCACAAATCCGCGCAGGGCATTGATCATGTCGGCATCCTGCGAAACCGATTCACCGATGCTCGCGATATCCTTGTTATCGGTAATGCTCCATACCGCACTCTGGGCATGGTTGTTCTGCCATTTCTTCTGCTCAATGAACTGCACCAGTCGTAGCAGGGAGCCCTGCGCCATGGCTCCCAGACTGAACAGTACCTTTCCCGGTGAACCTTTGTGTGCATTGATACACATGGCATACAAAGCGGTTTTCACCTTGCGCTTCGGAGCCAGACGTACGTGTTCGCTCTGGGTCACAATAAGGTTCTGAGCACTGCTGTCGCTGCATTGTATCTTCTGTCCGCTGTCGATATCGATATCGAGCGACTGCGAAGTGACGTTCTCCGTTTCCATCTCGGCACATTTGCCGGAATACCCACCGGCCCCCATGATATGCAGTTTCACAAAGCCTTTTTTAACGGCATCGGCAAGTTTAAGCCGGCTCTGGGCCTGCGTTGCAGTGATGCCTGGCAACACACACAACAAAAGTATTACGTATTTTTTCATAGCGGAAAAAGAATAGAGGGTTTCCTTTTTAATGATACCTCCGGAAGAAAAGTAAATGAAGGATGTAACATTTTTTCACCATAGACGTACCAATAAAACGCTTAATATTGCGCTTTATTACCCATTTTTCATGAAAAAGAATCTATTCCTTCTCTTTTTAGCCGGAAGCGTTGCGTTAACGGCTTTTACGCTTTTAAAACCCGGCGGGGCCATTTTGGGTACCCGTAAATTCATTGACTCGGCCAACTTCGATTTCAGTGTGAGTCCGGGACAGAATTTTTATTTGTATGCCAATGGCAACTGGTTAAAGAACAATCCCATTCCTTCTACCGAAAGCCGCTGGGGTAGCTTCAGTGAAATCACTGAATTCAACTACAAAGCCCTGCACGAGTTGCTGGAAGGCTTAACCAAAACCAACCCGGCAGCCGGCAGTAAAGAACAAAAAGTTCGTGACCTGTACCTCAGCGGTATGGATTCGGCCATGGCGGAAAAGAAAGGATACGACGATATTAAACCCGACCTGGCCCGCATCGAAAAGATCAAAACTGCAGCGGATGTCATCAACGAAGTATGCTACCAGCATTCACTGGGCGAT